>JACOUC010000001.1 GCA_016178055.1 Chlamydiota bacterium
AATTCCCCTTACCGAAGCCACGGATCGTCCATCGCTTTTATATACCGTCAAAATTGAGTGAGGCTTACTGAAGAGCCGTATGCGGAAAATCCGCACGTACGGTTCCGTGAGGGGCATTGAAATATATGTCTACTCGACAAAAAGCAAAAACCAGTTCAAAGGTTAAAAACTTAAGAGTTCGTCAAAATTAAAAGGTTTGCTATGGCCATTAAAATGAATGAAGAAATTTTGTCGCCTAAGACAAAACCTAAAAAAGTAGTGTCCTCCATCACAGTCAGATTTGCAGGCGATTCAGGGGATGGAATGCAATTGACTGGGGATCAGTTTACCGATACAACCGCAGTGATGGGAAACGATTTCGCAACATTCCCAGACTATCCTGCTGAAATTCGAGCGCCTCAGGGAACCCTGCCAGGCGTCTCCAGTTTTCAAATTCAATTTTCCGATACCGTTATTTTTACACCTGGCGACCTTGCCGATGTTCTTGTAGCCATGAATCCAGCTGCCCTGAAGGTTAATTTAGGTAATGTAAAAAAGGGCGGATTAATGATTTTGAATGAAAATTCTTTTGATGAAGAGCATTTAAAGAAGGCCGCTTGGAAGTCAAATCCTTTTGAAGGAGAAACCTTAAAAGACTATCAGATTTTAAAGGTTCCACTGACAGACCTGACCCGCAATGCCCTTAAAGACCATTCTTTAAAGGGAGCAGAAATTGATCGATGTAAAAACTTTTTTGCTTTGGGGATGATGTTTTGGCTTTATGATCGCAATTTAGATCATACCATTCAATGGATTCAATCCAAATTTTCCAAGCGACCTGAAATTGTGGCTGCGAATGTCGTAACCCTGAAGGCCGGTTATTATTATGCGGATATTGTGGAAGCCTTGCCAACCCAGATTCAAGTCAAGAAAGCTCAATTAGAACCTGGCATTTATCGAAAGGTTACTGGAAATGAGGCAACAGCCATCGGTTTAGTAACTGCAGCTCATTTGGCTGGAAAAACATTATTTTATGGGTCTTATCCTATTACTCCTGCAAGTTCGATTCTTCACGAGCTTGCAAAATATAAAAAATTTGGAGTTAAAACATTTCAGGCCGAAGATGAAATCGCAGCCATTGGTTCCGCCATTGGGGCTTCTTTTGGAGGGGCCATTGGGGTTACGGGAACCAGTGGCCCTGGAATGTGTTTAAAAGCAGAAGCACTCAATTTAGCTGTGATGGTGGAATTGCCTTTAATTATCATGGATATTCAAAGAGCAGGCCCAAGTACAGGGATGCCGACTAAGACAGAGCAGGGAGATCTTTTGCAAGCGATGTATGGCCGAAACAGTGATTCTCCTCTGGCGATTGTCGCCCCTAAAACACCTTCCGATTGTTTTTACATGATTATTGAAGCAGTCCGAATGGCTGTAAAGTATATGACACCTGTGATTTTTTTGTCGGAAGGCTATTTGGCTGAAGCGGCTGAGCCCTGGAAACTTCCAGAATTAGAAAGTCTTCCAAAGATTGAAATTACTCATCCGAAGGCAGGCAAAGATCCCTTCATGCCTTATCAACGAAATCCTGAAACTTTAGCGAGACCCTGGGCTATTCCTGGAACACCTGGATTGGAGCATAGGGTGGGAGGGCTGTCAAAAGCAGATTTAACAGGGGCCGTGAGCTATGATCCTGAAAATCATCAAAAGATGATTCAACTTCGTGCAGAGAAAATTCAAAAAATTGCTCAAGATATTCCGGATATGACTATTGAAGGACCTGCTTCTGGAAAACTATTGGTCTTGGGATGGGGTGGGACCTATGGGGCTATTTATCAGGCTTTAAAAGAGATGGAAGGAGAGGGTCAAAAAGTTTCGCATGCTCATCTGGGCTACATTCATCCTTTTCCAAAAAATTTAGAATTTATTTTGAAGTTTTTTGAAACAATTTTGGTGCCAGAGCTGAATATGGGACAACTCATCATGCTCTTACGTAACCGTTTTCCAAAAATGAACTGGGTCGGGTTTAATAAAATGAAGGGTCATCCCTTTACTGTCGCTGAAATGACCGAAAAAATGAAGGAACTATTATTATGAGTACAAGTACAGCTTTAAAAAAACCGTATACAAAAGAAAATTTTGTTTCAGGACAAGAAGTCAGGTGGTGTCCAGGTTGTGGTGACTATTCCATTCTTGCAACCATGCAAAGGACCTTGGCAAAATTTGATCTTCCCATTGAGAATTATGTCATTGTTTCAGGGATTGGCTGCTCTAGCCGATTTCCCTATTATATGAATACCTATGGGTTTCACACCATTCATGGACGTGCACCTACGATTGCAACAGGGCTTAAGTGTGTTAATCCAGACTTGTCCATTTGGGTGATCACAGGGGATGGGGATGGTTTAAGTATTGGTGGAAATCATTTGATTCACTGCATGCGTAGAAACGTCGATTTAAATATTCTTTTGGTTAATAATCGAATCTATGGTTTAACTAAAGGGCAATATTCTCCGACTTCTGAAATTGGCAAGGTTACAAAATCAACCCCCTATGGATCCATTGATTATCCGATTAATGCGTTGTGTATTGCGATTGCATCGGAGGCCACTTTTATTGCTCGAACCTTGGATACGGATCCGGCGCATATGAGCTATATCATGGAGCGGGCGGCCAACCATAAAGGAGTTTCCTTTATCGAAATTTATCAAAATTGCATTATTTTTAATGATAAAACACACGTACCTGTGACAGGGCGTGAGACACGGGATGATCGCATGGTTTATCTTGAACATGGGAAACCTCTTATTTTTGGAAAGAAAAAAGATAAGGCGATAGAAATCAAGGGACTTCAACCTGAAGTGGTTGATTTAGCCAAGGTGAGTCCAAATGAACTTTTGATTCATAATGAAAAAGATCCCAATCCTCATTACTCTTATTTGCTGACTCAGATGGATTATCCTGAAATGCCCGTTCCCTTTGGCGTTTTTCGGCAGATTGAAAAACCAACCTATGATGAGATGATGGAAAATCAAATTAAGGAAATCATCCGAACCAAAGGGAAGGGAGAATTAAAGGATTTAATTTACGGAAACAATACTTGGAAGGTAGAGTAACTAAACTGCCAAAGGCAAAATAAGCCTGTAACTAAAGGGCCTCGGAGGTGGTGGGATGAAATGCTCAACGTGTGGTCATGAAAATATTGCGGGGGAGGATCGCTGCGATCATTGTCTCCACTCTTTAATGCAGAGGGACCTTCCTCGGCCTAAGAAAGATGATCGTTTTCAAACCGTCATAATGACAGCTCCCATTTCAGATCTTTTGACGGGAAAAGACCTGTTGGTCGCAAGCCCCAGCGATACTCTTCAAAAAATCGTAAATATTTTTCAAGATGAAAAGAAAGATTGCGTCTTGGTTTATAAAAAGAAAAAATTGGTTGGAATCTTAAGTTTTAGAGATTTGTTGTGGAAGGTTGCTGGAAAAATTCAAGATCTTTCAAAAGCCAAGGTAGAATCCTTTATGACTCCCAACCCAGAATATGTCAGGGGAAATGACCCCATTGCCTATGTGGTCAACAAAATGGCTTTGGGTGGCTTCCGACATGTCCCTGTCCTTCAAGAGGATGGCGCCCCTTTAAGCATTATCTCTATCAAAGATGTTTTGAGTTATTTGTCCAAGAGGGATAAAAACCGTTCATGAAAACGCAGTGTACAGCGTTTAGGAAAAACTCTAGCCTCACAGAACTGAACAGTGCACACTATTTTTATGACTGTATTTAACGCCTCAAGCTTTTTCCTTGGACTTTAAACATTAAGCCTTGAACTGTTTTATTTGGGCAGAGAGGGAATCGAACCCTCATGAGGTTGCCCCCATAGGTTTTTGAGACCTACGCGTCTGCCAGTTCCGCCATCTGCCCGTTATTATCTCGATAAGGGATACATAATCTCGTTCTCCCTTAACGAATAACGCCTCATAAAGTATCAAATAAAAGGGTTGTGTCAACCATAATTCTTTTGTTACTTTGTTCCTGCTTTTGATTTTAACCAGTAGGAGTTATTGATGAACGATATAATTGAAACGTTACTTAAAGATTTAAATCCTGCTCAAAAACAAGCGGTTGAGTCAACCGAAGGCCCACTTTTAATTTTAGCTGGAGCCGGAAGCGGGAAAACGCGTGTGATTACTTACCGGATTGCTTATCTATTAAGTTTAGGGATTGATCCTAGCCGGATTTTGGCGGTGACCTTTACAAATAAGGCTGCAGAGGAAATGTCTAAACGGGTGAAGCGACTTGTAGAAGAAACTCCTGCTTTACAAATCAGGTCTTCGGACGGACTCTGGATTGGGACTTTTCATTCAACTTGCGTCAAAATTTTGAGGCGTCAGATTGAACGACTCGGCTATCGCAATGATTTTATGATTTATGATAATCAAGACCAAATGCATGTCGTGAAGGAGTGCCTTAAAAAATTAAATATGAGCGATAAGGAGTTTCGACCTCAGTTTATTTTAGGCCATATCAGTGGAGCCAAAAATCAGCTTTTAGATTCTAAAGCTTATCAGCAGTCTATTGGAAGTTTTTTTGAGCAAAAGGTTTCGGAGGTTTATACGCTTTATCAAAAACTTTTAAAATCAAATAATGCTCTCGATTTTGATGACTTAATTTTAAATACGGTGGTTTTATTTTCTCAACATCCTGAGGTGTTGAAACTTTATCAAGACCGATTTCAATATATTATGATTGATGAGTATCAGGATACGAATCATGCCCAATACCGACTCATTAATTTGTTGGCAGCCGTTCATCAGAATATTTGTGTCGTTGGGGATCCCGATCAGGCGATTTATCGATGGAGAGGGGCCGATTTCAAAAATCTTTTAAATTTTGAAGATGACTATTCTAATTGCACTGAAGTTGTTTTGGATGAAAATTATCGCTCGACACAAAATATTCTGAATGCCTCAAATCACTTGATTCGCTTTAACCGTCAGAGAAAGGAAAAAAATCTTTGGACTCAGCAAGCTCCAGGAGCGCTTATCTCCTATTTCAATGGTTCCAATGAACATGAAGAGGTTGATTTTGTGATTAATTCAATCGAACGACTTAAAAGACAAGGGGAATTTAGCTATCAGGATATGGTTGTTTTTTACAGGACTCATGCGCAATCTCGTGTGTTTGAAGATGGCTTAAGGAGATCAGGGATTCCTTATCAGATTGTTGGAGGCTTAAGTTTTTATCAACGTAAAGAAATTAAAGATATGGTGGCCTATTTAAGACTGATTGAGGGCTTTGGGGATTCGGTGAGTTTTAAACGGGTGGTGAATGTTCCTCCGCGGGGAATTGGGGAAGCCACAATCGAAAAACTCGAGAAGTGGCGAAGTGAGATGGGGGTTAGTCTTTTAGAGGCCGCTCTGCGATCCCGCGAAGTTGAATCGTTAAGCTCAAAGACACGTCAGACCCTGGAGAGTTTTGCCCAATTAATCAATAAATTTAAAGAACTTAAAGAGACCCTTTCCCCACCTGCGCTGATGACGCAATGGGTGGAAGAAATTCATTATTTTGAAGAGGCGCAAAAAAGTGATCCTCTCACAGCGGAGGGAAGAATTGATAATATTAAAGAGTTTGTTTCTTTTGCTCAGGAGTATGTCCTTGATTTTGAATCACCCACTTTAGGTGGATTTTTAGAAGGAATCAGTTTGGTTTCCAATATGGATCAGTGGGCGGATGAAGGTGAAAAATTAACTTTAATGACCCTTCATTCGGCCAAAGGACTTGAATTTTCAATTGCTTTTATTGTGGGACTGGAGGAAGGAATTTTCCCTCATGCAAGTTCTGGGTTTGATGAAGATGAGTTAGAAGAAGAAAGAAGACTTCTTTATGTAGGGATGACACGCGCCAAAAATCGTTTATCTCTTTCCTCTGTGAATAGCCGAATGATTTATGGTCGAAGGGCCGCGTCAAATCCTTCCAGATTTTTAAGTGAGCTTCCCAGTGAGTTGATTGAACGGGTGAGCCTCTATGCGCATGATTTCATGGCTCATGAAGCCTCATCGGTCGGAATTCCTTCTAAGAAGGAGTTTGAATATATTGCAGGCAAAAAGGTTTTACATGCGGTTTTTGGAATAGGAGAAGTTCTCGAGACAGAAGGGGAAGGGGATGATGTCAAGGTTCGGGTGGCTTTTGATAAAAACAGTTCCTCCAAATGGCTCATGGCCAAATATGCAAGGTTAACGCCGCTTTAAGAATAATTCGGGGTGAATGATTTTTGCAAGAATCTCAATTCCTTCAACAATTCTAGGTCCAGGGCGGGCAAAGTAAGCATTGGCATCCACTGCAAAGACTTGATTTTTCTGGACAGCAGGAAGCTTTTGCCAGTGGGAATATTTTTTGAGAAGTGAACTTTGTTTAATCACTTGATCCAAATTCATTCCACAGGGACTTAAAATAATAATTTCAGGGGCAAGGTCAAGGACGTCTTGCCAATCGATTCTTTTCGAGTCGCTGCCGTCTTGGGCAAGCGGGTCAAAACCTCCTGAAATTTTGATCATCTCACTGATCCAGTGCCCGCCATTATAAATGGGATCAAGCCATTCCATAAAGAACACTTTAGGACGCTCGATGAGGTGATCTGTAAACTCTTTAATTTTTTTTATTCTTTCTTGCAAAGATTGAACGAGTTCATTTGCTTTTTTTTCATGATTTATTGTTTGACCGACCTCCAAGATATTTTTAAAAATGTCGTTTAGATTTTTAGGTGTGAGCCAAAGAATTTTAGGAGAATGGGGGAGAGATTTTAAACTTTGAGTCACTTCATTTCCGGAAGGGGCACAAACCTGACAAAGGTTTTGAGTGATGATGAGATCAGGGATGAGTTTTTTTAGCAAAAGTTCATCAACCTGATAGAGGCTTTTTCCTTTTCTGAGATGTTGACTCACAAGGCGGTCAATTTCGTTTTGCTCAAGATGGGCAGTATCTAAATTTGCACGAACAACAATCGGCTTGGATTTTGCTTCAGGAGGGAAGTCGCATTCATGCGTTACCCCGACCAGTTGGTCACCTAGACCCAGACTGTAAACTATTTCTGTTGCACTGGGAAGAAAAGAGACAATGCGCATACCATGGGATTATATCGTGAAATTTTGATGAATCATATAAAATGTATGCGAAAAAGGAGGTCCGTACGAGTCAAGATCGAACATTGGTTTATTCAACGGATCCCCAGAAAAATCAAAAATGCCCAAAATGCAAATTTTTAATTTCTGAATGCACGTGTCAATCTCATCATCTGATTCGTTTAAGTAGTTTTACGGCTACCTTGAGAATTGAAAAGGCTGGGCGGGGAGGAAAAACAGTAACGGTGATTGACCGTTTGCCTCGAGAAGAAAAATTTTTGAAGAATTTTGCACGAACCCTTAAAACACGATGTGGCTCAGGAGGAACTTATCGAATTGAAAATGGTTTTGGTTTAGTTGAAATCCAAGGGGATAAACGCGATTTGATTCGCAGTATTTTTCAAAAAGAAGGAATTCAATATAAAGGTTAAATCGCCTCTAATAATTGTCCAACGACATAATCATTGAGCATCCAGCCTTTAGGAGTCAGTCGAATCTGATTTTTTCTTTTAATAAGTAGTTTTGCTTCAAGAAGGGGTTTGATTTGATCTGGGGTAAACCACGTGCTTTCGATTCCCTGAAGGGTTCTTGATTGTCGAATAATCTGATCCCGTTTTTTTGTTTCCTCTGTCGAGAAAGTTAGGATTTCTTCTTTTAGAAAAGGATTGGAAAGATAATTTTTAAGGCTAGAGGTATTGAGGGTATATTGATCGTTGTCAAATGATGTTGCGGAAAGGCCAAACCCTAAATAGGGTTTTCCTTCCCAAAATCTTAAATGATGAAGACATTCATAACCCCTTTTTGCCCAATTAGAAATTTCATAATGAAGAAAGTTTGTTTTTTCAAGCATTGCACAAAGATGCTCGTAAAAGAGAGAAGAAGTTTCTTCATTCATTTCTAAAAATTGACCTTTTTCATGTTCCCGCATAAACTGGGTTCCTTCTTCTAAGGTCAAGAAATAGCAGGAAAGATGTTGAGGATCAAATTGTTGAGCAATGGATATATTTTGTTGAAGTGACTGAAGCGTTTGTCCTGGAATGGCCATCATAAAATCAAAATTCAGGTTTTGAATACCCGTTTCTTTGAGAAGAGAAATTTTCTTTTGAACTTCTTGGGCCGTGTAACCTCGTCGGAGAACTTTAAGTTCATCCTCTTGAAAGCTCTGAACTCCCACTGAAAAGCGATTAAATCTCAATTGAATAAGTCCCTTGATGTAATCTTCGGATATAAGGTTCGGATGAAGCTCAATGGTTATTTCTTTGAGCATTTTTAAGGATGCATTATGGTGGAAAAGAGAATTCATGATTTTTTCAATCTCTTCCAGCTGAAGCAAATTTGAAGTTCCTCCTCCCATGTAAACAGTTTCAATATTAAGCTTATCTCTTTCGCTTAAGCGACCTTCAATTTCTTTGCAGAGTTGATGAACATAGTCTGAAATGGTTGATCGATGGCGAACCCCTGTTTTAAACGCACAAAATGGACACTTTGACGAACAGAAGGGAATATGAATATAAATATGATCTGTATTTTGGTTTTTCATAGAGACAATGTCGAGTTTTATCGACGTGCAATTAGGATGACACGATTTTTAGAAAAGCATATTTTGAAAAATCTGAATCCCGTGTAAAAATTTCTTTAATTCCGTTGTAGCGTAAACAAAGTGCAATTCTTGCATCAAAAATCTCATTGCCTCGTAAGGTTGGAATTTCATCTGTGAGGGTTTTAAGTTCAATCCACCAGTCCTCAGATTCTTCTAAAATTCTAATTTGAAAGCTTTCAACCCATTCGCTCACTAAATCAATTGCGGGGTCTAGGTCCAAAGGTAAAGGAAAGACACGTTGGTGAGTAAGAAGTCTTAAAATTTCGGCAATATTGGTGCCTGTGGTGACCAAGGGAGAATGGACTTTAGAAAACCAATGCCGTATCTTAGAATGGTCTTTTTGTGATTTAACGAGATAATCAACAATGACATTGGTATCAAGCGCGATCATGGTCTAAAAGATCCATCCAATCCCGGCGAGATTTAAGATTGATGCTTGAAGGTCCACCTAAATCAACAGGTTTCACAGGGTGTCTGGGATGGTGTTTGCTCCTTCGTAGAGATTCCCATCCAACTCTAGCCCAGAAACTGATGGTTTCACTTAAAGTTTTTCCTTCTCTGTGGGCTTCTTTCTGAGCTGCCCGGAAAAGACGATCTTCAATGATCAGACTTGTTTTCATATTCTTAACTATAGAATATATATTCTTATAAAGTCAATAATGATATTAAACGCTCGCGACGTTCTTATTTTCGTTATGAGGAAAAATATGAACAGCTGTAATTCCGACATAGACCCTTTTCCCAACTCGAAAATCGCTTTGTAAAGCAACTCCTTTAGGCACCTGTGCAGTCACAGAACAATTTCCTTCTAAATCAATTTTAAGTTCTTCAATGGCTCCAAGGAAACGTGTGGAATGGATAATTCCTGAGACTTCACTGGATTCCGGTTTTGAAGACACGTAAACATCGATGGGACGAAATAGAATCGATGCCTTGGTTAAATGGGCAATTTTACTTGGAGCCAAAAATTTAAAAGGTCCCCACTCAACAATTCCGTTATGAACCGTTCCTTCGATGCGATTGGTTTCCCCTACAAAGGTGGCGACAAATTCTGTTGCCGGCTGGTTAAAAATTTTTTTCGGCGGGGCATCCTGTTCAATCGTTCCATGATTAACAACCAGTACTCGATCAGAAAGTTCAAAGGCCTCATCTTGATCATGGGTGACAAGAAGGGTTGTGAGGCCAATTTGATCATGTAATTTTCTTAACCACGCCCGTAGTGCTTTTCGGAGTCTTGCATCTAGCGCTCCAAAAGGCTCATCCAATAAAAGAAGTTTGGGTTCAGGAGCCAAGGCTCGAGCCAACGCAACTCGCTGACGTTGGCCTCCCGACAGTTGTGAGGGCATCCTTTTTTCAAATCCCTGCAAGCCAATAAGCGAAAGAAGGTGTTTTGCTTTTTCTGTTCGATCCTTGTGAGAAACCTTACGAACTCTAAGTCCAAAAGCAATGTTGTCGACGAGGCTCATATGCCTGAACAGTGCGTAATGTTGAAAGACAAAACCTACTTTTCTGTCTTGAACAGGAATGCGAGTAACATTTTCTCCATTGATAATGACTTCTCCTTGAGTCGGAATTTCTAATCCCGCAAGACATCGCAAGATGGTTGATTTTCCAGATCCAGAGGGTCCTAAAAGGGTAACAAATTCACCATCCTTCACCGAAAATGAAACATCTCTTACTGCAGCAAAGTTATTAAATTTTTTCTGTAAATTTTTGACTTCGATACTCATCCCACCACCTCTGGAGCCTGCCAAAAGCAGGCTTGCCCTTTTCTTATTTTTAACATTTCATCACCACTCCCTATTTCTACTTCAAAGCCAAATTGTACTAATCGTCATCGGCTCCTCAAGGAGCCGACCAGAGGTGGTGGGATCATTCTTTCCACCTCCGTCTCCATAACTCTAACAGGCCTCTTCCGATGAAGGAAAGAATAATCAGAAAAAGGGCGCATGCATAAGCCGCATCCATTTCGAAAGCAATATAACGATCATAGATATAGGTTGGTAAAGTCTGGGTCACTCCAAGAATATTTCCGGAAACGACCAGAATAGCCCCAAATTCTCCAAGGGCTCTTGCGTATGAAAGGGCAATGCCTTGTAAAATTCCCTCTCGCATATTAGGGAAGGTCACCCATCGAAACGTTTGCCATCGGGAAGCTCCTAAGGTATGAGCGGCGTTTTCAGAATCCATTCCCATTTCTTCTAAAAGCGGAATCATTTCTCGAATAATAAAAGGGAGCGTTACAAAGACTGTAGCGAGAACCATGCCAGGTCGTGCAAAAATAATTTTAATTCCCATTTCTCTTAAAAGGGGACCTAAAAGTCCTCGAGGGCCGTAGGTGATCATGAGTGCAAAAGCACCGATAGCGGCAGGAGCGGCAAAGGGTAAATCAACAAGTCCATTTAAAAATTTTTGTCCTAAAAACTTATCCCGAACAAGAACAAGCGAAGTCATGATTCCAAACGGGATTGTGATAACAAGAGAAGCAGCAACAACAACAGCAGTATTTTTTAAGGCCGCCAGCGCATAACGGGTTGTAATGGATGCAGTAAAGACTTTCCATCCGGATTCAAATACTTGCCATATTAAATAGATATTGGGAAATATGAGCAGAATTAAAAGATAGAGGAGCGTTATTAAAATAAGGATCCATTTTATTCCTTGGGTTTTAAAAAATCGTTTCATCGCTCATTTCTCCTTTCAGGGGGACTTTCTAAAAATCTGATCATCCACAGGAGAAGATATGAAATGCTTAGAACAACCACTGAAGCTGCAGAAGCTCCTTGCAAATCAAATTGTTCAATTCGGGAGAAAATATAAGTAGACGCAACTTCAGTTTGAAAGGGTTGCGTTCCTGCAACAAATACGACAACACCAAATTCACCCAGACAGCGGGCAAAGCTTACAACAGCCCCTGAAAGGATACCGGGTCGAATCGCAGGAAGAACGACCGATAAAAAAATTCTTAAATGGCCAGCTCCAAGTGTAACAGCGGCCTCTTCCTCTGCTAAATCAATGGAGCGCAGCAAGGGTTCAACGGAACGAATCACAAAGGGAAGTGTTACAACCATGAAAGCAATATAAATGGAAGAAGGATGATAAAGAATATTCCATCCGTGATTTCCTAGCCAGGATCCAATCCATGATTTTGGACCCAGAATAGATGCCAAAGTTAATCCCGTAACCGAAGTTGGAATGGAAAAAGGAAGATCGATCATGGAATCTAAAATTTTGTAACCGGGAAATCGAAATCGAACCAGGCAATAGGCTGCAAGGGTTCCTAGAATTATATTGAATAAAGTGACAGCTCCCGCTGCCATAAAGGTGAGTTTAAAGGCATCAAGAGCCTGACTTTCAGTGAGGGCTTGCCAAAGCGCTCCCGGCCCATTTTGAATAGCCTTGTAAAAGACCATTCCTAAAGGCAGAGCAATAAATAATCCCAAATAAAGCATCACAAGGAAACGAGTGGTCAGTTTATAAAGTCCTCTTGAGGTCCGTTTTCCTTGTGAAGTCGCCATTAAGATTTTTTTCTTTCGGTTTGGATTATTTTTGTCCATAGCGATCCAGGATTAAATAAATCAGTTTCTACTTTCGACCATCCCCCTAAAAATCCAATATCAAAAGCCTGAGGAAGCAGGGGAAAACGAGAACGATATTCTTCTTCGATACGCGCATGAATGGACCTGAAACCCCATTCAGCAAGGATTTTCTGGGCTTCTTCTGATCGAAGAAACTCGAGGAATGTTTGCGCAATATCCTTGACACCATGTTGATCTGTATAAGTATCGACCACGGCAGCTGGATTCTCAATGTAAATGGTGGAAGAGGGAATGACAAACTCAACGGACTTCCCTTGTTTGCGAAGCCAAAGCACCTCATTCTCATAGGTGAGTGCAATCTGTCCAACTCCTCTCTCAAAATCCTGAATGGATGCACGAGCACTCTCGCCAAATGTCACAACATTTCCATAAAGTGCTCTTAAAGCATTTTCAGCATCTGAGACATTGCCTCCTTGCTTCAAGATAGAACCATAAAGCGCCAAAATGTTCCAACGGGCTCCACCTGAAGTTTGAGGATTAGGAGTCAGAACCTTCACTCCAGCTTTGAGAATATCCGCCCAATCCTTGATATGAAAAGGGTTTCCAGGTTCGACTCTAAAAACTATCACTGATTTGGAAACAATTCCCTTGTTTTCAAGATTCCAATCATGATGAATCAACCCTGCTTTTTCAATTAAGCGAACGTCGGGCTCCAAAGACAAATAAACGATATCCGCATCAAGCCCTAAAATCACGTTGCGTGCTTGAGCCCCTGAAGCGCCCCATGAAAATTGAAATTCAATTTCTTCACCTGGATGTTTCTCAGTCCATTTCTTAGAGAAGAGAGGAGCGATTTCCTTTTCTACCGCTTCTCCTGGAACTGAAAAACCCACGATAAAAAGTTTTCGTTTCTTAACATTCGTTTGATCTGAACGACCTAAAACTCTTATGCTTGTGATAAGTAGGATTGTTATGCTTATAAAAATTAACACTCGATTCTTCATTAAAGTTTCCTCATTTTTAAAAAAAATTAAAAAGCGAACTGGTGATCACTTGGCATGACTGGGAGCAACCCGGAAGAAACCCTTCATTCATTGGAAATGGGCATCTTAAGACAGGGAAGTCCCTATCTACAGATGCAGCTACAACAAAGCAGAGAAAGAGAAGATTTTTTAGAAAAAGCCCTGACGTCAGTTTTTGAAAAGGAATAACCAAGGTCGACACTTGTTGGCAATTGACTCATAGTACTGTCACTATCTCACGTCTTAAAAAAGAAGTCAAATATTTTTATCCTTGACGATTTTTAAATTCTTATTTAGATTATATCCAATTTAGATTAAATCTAAACTAAATACAAATCGTTGTGGATGTGGAGCACATGAAAACAAAAGCTTTAAGTGTGAATCGTTTTAAATCTTTTCTTCAAGAGCGAAGTCTTAAGTTGACGCATGAGCGAAGATGTATTTTTGAAAAGGTATCTCGCTTGAAGGGTCATTTTAATGCGGATTCTCTTTATGAATCACTTAAAGAGGAGAAGGCACGGATTGCAAGGGGGACTGTTTATCGGACTCTTCCACTTCTTCTGGAGAGCGGGGTTATACAAAAATCCGTCGGAGAGGGGAAAAGAGAGTTTTTTGAAAGTCAGGCAGGACGCAAGCATCATGATCATCTCATCTGTCTTCGATGTCACAAGGTGATTGAGTTTCATTCTGATGAAATTGAAAATCTTCAAGATACGATTTGTGCAAGATATGCTTTTGAAATGGTCTTTCACGATCATCGAATGTATGGACATTGCGAGGATTGCCAGCTAAAAAAAGGCTAAATTTTTTTAAAATTTAATTGAGATTTAGTCTCAATTAAAAGTTTTAAAATGAACGTTTAATAACTTTAAAAAAATGAAAAGGAGGTTTTTGTGAAGACGGGTTTTAAAAAGGGTCGGGCGCTCAGGTGTTGGAAAACAGGTTTATTGTTTTTATGCTTAGGGGGCATGGCTTTTTCGACGCCTTCCTATGCGCATGAAAGTATTTTTGCTTGGACTTATACGACGGATTTATTGCCCAAGGGAAGATGGGAGATTGAACATTGGACAACGGCTCGTTTAGAGAAAGAGCATGGGACTTATCAAGTTTTTGATTTTAGAGAAGAATTTGAATATGGGGTTACAGATAATTTTGGTGTGGCCCTCTATTTGAATCATCATGATGTGAATGCAAAAGAGAGCGTTCCTCAAGAAGATCCAAGTAATCCGGGACATCGTTTGCCGGGAAGCTATGAAACAGGAGGTGAGGATGTTCATGCGGATCATGATCCGGAGCTTTCTTTTAACTCTTATCATTTTGAGTCTGTCTCGGTGGAATTGATTTATCGGATTTTAAGTCCTTATAAAGATCCATTGGGATTGGCTTTGTATTTAGAGCCTGAGTTTGGAGATGAAGAGACAGAGATAGAAGGGAAAATCCTTTTGCAAAAAGACTGGTTGGACGATCGGCTGATGTGGGCTCTTAATTTGAATGATGCGCTTGAATTTGAAAAAGCGGAGGAAGAAGGGGAATACGAACGGGACGGAATGTTTGAATGGTTTACAGGGCTTTCGTACCGCTTTATTTCAAACGGGTCCTTCGGTTTGGAATTTTGGAATCACCATGAGTTTAGAGATGCGACCGAGCATGAGCATTCCGCTTATTTTATAGGACCTACGCTTCACTACGGCGCTAAAAACTGGTGGGCCACTTTAGGTTTTTTACATCAGTTGCCTGTCGGTCAAGCCTTCTCAGAAGACAATAAAGAATGCCTATAGTGATGGTTATATTTATGGTGAAGAGCATGAGAAGTATTACATTCGCTTGAAAGTGGGATTTAATTTTTAGTTTAAAAGAATGATAATGAGCGTAGCATTAAAAATTTTGAATTTTAGTATGTCATTTTGATTTTTGGATTTTAAATTTAAAATAAGGTCTTATGAGAAAAATAAATATTTCAAAGAAAACTTTGCGATGGCTTACGGTTCCTGGCCTTGTGGTTGTTGTCAACAGCGCCTCCTACGCAGAAATTTATTTAACAATCGAACAGGCAAAGCAGGTCATTTTTCCAGATGAAACATTAACGAATATCTCGTTCGTTTTGACGGATGCCCAGTGTAAAGAAATACTAAAAAAAAGCGGGATATCTGTTAGACGAAAGGAAGTCAAAGCCTGGCGTACTTCGCAAGGTGATTATTTAATTGTGGATGAAGTTTTAGGAAAGCATGAATATATTACATATGCTGTGGGGATTAATTATGATGGAGGAGTTCGTCAAATCGAAATTATGGATTATAGAGAAACTTATGGTTATCAGATTAAAAATAAGGACTGGCGAGATCAATTTGTCGGGAAGAAAAGTAATGATCCTTTTAAGCTGAATCAGGATATTAAAAATATCAGCGGAGCAACGCTTTCTTGCCGTCATGTGGCAGATGGGGTGAAGCGTGTTTTGGCCTTATATGAACTCGTTCTTAGCAAACAACAGAATTAGAAGACTCCGACCTTTGCTCGGAACCTTTGTTGAGATCTCACTTTTGGAGCCTGAATCTTTAAAGGCTCGGAAGGCTCTTGCTCTTGCTTTTAAAAAAATCGATCGCGTTCATCAGTTGATGAGTTTTCATGACAGAAAAAGTGATGTATCAAGATTAAACCGTCTTGCCTTTAAAAGGCCTATCAAAGTTAATTCCTGGACTTGTCAGGTGCTAAGAGAAGCCGTTCAGCTTTCTTTTATCACGAAAGGAGTTTTTGATTGCACCGTTGCACCCAAATTAGTTGAGTGGGAATATTTACCGCAAGTAAAATTAAAGACCTTCAATAAAGTAGGATCGTATAAGGATATTGAGTTTTTAAAAAATAAAAAAATTTATTTTAAATCTCCTCTCATGATCGATCTTGGCGGGATTGCGAAAGGTTTTGCGGTTGATCAAGCCGTAGCCCTTCTCCAAAAAAAAGGAATTAAATCAGGATCGGTGAATGCGGGCGGGGATTTAAAGATTTTTGGAAAAGCAAGTCAACCACTTTATATCCGGTCTCCAAAGCAATTATCCAAACTTATTTTTATCGGAGAAGTAAAAAATATTTCAGTAGCGACTTCTGCTCATTATTATTCAAGAAGAGAATTTAAAGGACGCGTAGTCACACCCATTGTGAACCCTTTTCGAGGGAGGGCCTGTTTGAAGCGCTGGAGCGTTTCTGTTTTTAATCATTCTTGCATGATCGCGGATGGATTGACAAAAGTAGTGATGTTGAAAGGGAAAGAGGCAAAACCTTATCTAGAGAAACTTAATGCACAAGCCCTGATGATTAAAAACTAAAGTTATGAAAATACCTAAAATATATCGCCGCTCCCTTTACATCAGCATGAGCCTCCTTTTCCTAACGGGTCTTGTGGCGTGGATTGCTTATTTAGGTATCAGTCCAGAAACAGAAACGACCGGCCTGCTTTATTTAATTCGATCGACCGGCTTAAAAATCCATGGGGGAATGGCCATGATTGTTTTAATTGTTCTGGGTGCCCTCATTCCAAATCATATTGTAAAATCATGGAAAATAAAAAAGAATAAGCCAAGCGGAACAATACTTGTTTCTGTACTTGTTGTTTTAATTCTAACAGGGTATTTCTTGTATTACTCTGATGAGGTCTTAAGAAATATTTCAAGTATGATTCATATTGCGCTGGGACTTCTCTTTCCTGTTTTTCTCGTTGGACATATTCTGAGCAGTCGTACTTATCGACATAAGAAGAAAAATCCTAGGATTTAATTTGAGTGGCTATCGTTAGTTAGAGAAATATCGTAAAAGATAACTCTGTTACTTTATTGTAAATTTTTTAAAAAATACTAGCTATAGCTTTTTCAAATTGAATTTTAAACAAGTAAATGCTATTTTACTAGGTATGACTAGTAATAATATGAAAATAGACCGATTGATCCGTGTGCAAAAGGACATCTTGGATAGGGTGGCTGAGCAATATCCAGAACTCTATCTTGTTGGAGGTACAGCGATCAGTCTTCTATACCGTCATCGTGTTTCTGAAGATCTTGATTTCTTTTCTCAGGATTACACCCCAAAATTTCATAAAAAGATTGTTCAATTTGTTCGAAGGGAGACGGGATATACCTATACTTTGATTGAAGAAGAGACACGTAAAAACTATGTGAACATGGCTGTTTATGAATTTGAGGTAGGGCATGGACTGATTCTTAAGATTGATTTTGTACGTGACTTTACACCTTTACTTAAAGTCAGACAAGAAAGCGGCATTGCTTCAGTAGATGATGTCTACTACCGGAAAATTCTAGCAGTGATTGGATGGAAATCTAGCCAATCTATTGTTGGAAAAACATTGGCAGGGGGAAGACAAAAGACCAAAGATCTTTTTGATATTTTCTATTTGTCTAGCCAGGTTGAACATTTAAGTGAGTGGTTTCCAAAGTATTTTGATCAAGCCTCCTATGAAAGACTGGTGTCTTGGTATTTGGGGATTCAAAAACAAAAAACCGTCATGGAACTTTTAGATCTCGTGGATAGATGTGATACAAAAGCCATTTTTAGACATCTGGATGAAGAAATCATTCATCAGCTGAATAGAAAGTATATTCAAATATGAAAAGAAGAAATTGGTATTGGGATATTCGCGTCCCCTACGAAAAGATAAAAAAGGTATTGCTTCGTGAGGATGATCCTCGTTTTCCTGCAATGGCAGGTGTACTTTTGTCCAGGGTGAGAGATCCCAAAGAGGTGTTTAAGCTGATTTCTCCGAATGCTTTTTGTAGAAGATACAGGGCAATTGAAAAAGAAATTCTTTCTGATGAATGGACAAAGGATAAATCCTTATTTTGGAGAGCGATTTTCCTTCGCCTTGTTAAGGAACTCAAAGAAAAAGGGGAGAAGGTTAGACAACCTGCAATTATTAAACTGGACGAATTTGATCGTCACTTAATTGAAAAAGTGAGGCAGCATCGCAAAAATGCCTTGATGACGCAAAAGGAATTGGCCAACTTTATGGGATGCACTCAGCAGTACATCTCAGGCATTGAAAAAGGTCGGGAGAAAATCAGCATTGAATTTTTGAAAAAATTAGCCCAGGTCAGTAGGGAAGAGATAAATATTGTGTTTGGGGGAAATTAGATTGTCATACCTACTTTGTAATATGTCTGATAGGATGAGAAAATGAAGCGTTTAGCAATGACAGGGATATTCTTATTTTGTGTCTCCTTCGCTATGACAGGTGAAGAGTCAAGACTTGCCTACGAGGATACGAAGTTAGGAGTGATATTTCCAAAAGTATAATGGGCTAAGCGAAGATAAGTCTTCCCGACTTCACGGTGATTGTTTTAGAAAAAAACATTTGAAAAGCAAGCTTCACGTTGTTCAGACAGCCTGAGGTGTTTTTAACTTCTTTAAGATTTTGATTAAGTATTTTTAGTAATTTAGTTGCTTCTATATACCCCTTTTCAACCAATGATTGCATATCCTCAAGGTCCTTGGGTTCAAGTCTAGGAAGCTTAGAAACAAAAATGTCGTAGGGGTCCGCAACTTTAAGAGTAATAAACTTAAACCCAAGGTCTAATATTTTTGTTCGTAGTCTCCAGTCTTTAGAAATTATAAGATTTATTTCTGGTAAATCAGAGAGATAAACGTGATATTTTTGGGCAACTTTAGAGTCTGGGCCGAAAGAAGAAATAACTTGGGAATAAGTATCGACAAGGTCAAGATCAAAAGTCCTATTTTCATGATCATACGCCAAAGTAATTGCAGCGCCTCCGAAAAGATAGAAGGTGAGTGGTTGTGCCAAACTCATGTCAACTTCTTTTAAAAAAGCAAGAATTTGTTTGTGGCCTGCGGGGTTCATAAGAATTTTCTCTTGATCGCTGTAAGGTCGCAATCGTAAATAAACCATTTTTTACCAATGGGTGTTTGCTGTTTTATAAGGTATTTCTTCCCGTTCGACCATCGATTGAGCGATTCAAAAATGTCACACAAAAAATCCCACTTTCTCCTTTCTGGTTCAATGGTTGGGGTGAAATTGGAGATTTCCATTAGCCAGCCTATCCTGTTTTTTAGTTTAGACGAGGCGTGAAGAGAAGAGGTAAGTTGAAGTTGAAATAGGATGATGATATTGGATAGAAAAGCAAGTGTTCGAGTGTTCAATGACTTTGCTTGGAGAATTAAGGGAATAATTGATTGGAAAAACTCTCGTTCCACTGGGATTTTTTCAAAATAACACTTCCATAAGAAGTTTATCCAAACAGGGGAGTTTTGCGTTGCAGTTTCTTCTTGGAAAACATCTAAAATTAGTTGGGTATGCGTTCCATTTGGATCTTGACGATGTGCCAACCAATGTGAAATGGTAAGAGCCGGGACCTCTAGTCGCCTAGCCCACCAAGCCTTTCTTCCAAAGCCATGCTCACGACAATCCTCTTTTAGGTGCTTAGATACCTGATTTAGCATAGCTTTATAATATATATGAAAACATATATATTCAATAACTTTCTGAGAGAATGTTAACCCCGTCTTCTAAAAACACGGGAAAGCCAGGATGTTTTGGGGGGGAGGGTCCCATTCAGCCAGAAGTGAAATTCCTTGGGGCTTTCAATGATGAGCGTCTTTCCACGGAGGCGATTCTTGACGGTTTGGGGAAGCGCCCCTTGATATTCCCTGACTTCGTGATGCTGGAGGTCATCTGAAAATTCGACGAGCAGGCGATCTCTTTCGTTTTTGATTTTGGCTTTTTTTAACTGTCCCAGCACATCTTTCCAGGAACGTCGACCCGGGTCATAAAGCCGCTCAATAGGTTCATGAGGAAAAAAATCAGGTACGGGAGTTCCAGAAAATTCATAAATCTTCTTCATGACCCAGCGTGCCAAATAGAGTTCGTCATCGCCTGCAACCTCTGTTTTGTTCAGGGCCTCTAGGTAAAGCTTTGAGAACCAGCGAAAGATTCTATTTTCACGAGTGAAGATCTGGGCCAACTCTGCTTTGTTCTTTTCGTTCGGTGCAAAATGAACATCAAAATCAACACGCTTCAAACGCGACTTTGCCCAATCTTTTAAATTAAAGATATTCGAGGACATCAAAATCTGGGGACAGACGCATGCCTCTTCCCACCACACCTCCCAAAATGATTTCGAAACCTCCTCAAAGCTCCCCTTTTGGGTCGGGGCTAAATCATCAAAAATAAGAGGGAAGACGGTTCCAATGGAAAGGGCGCTCAGAATTTTCCGTTTCGAGAAATCACTTCCTGAGAAGGGTTGCAGGTGATATCCGGTCAAGAGTTTTAGGGCAAAACGTAAAAAAGTAGATTTCCCATTTTGAGAAGGGCCGTAGATGTAAAGAAACCGGGGACCTCTTCTATCCAGGACGCCAAATTTTCTGCGTTTCATTTTCATGTATTCATGCGAAAAGGGAGAAGCAAAAATATAGAGCAGGGCTTCGTACATGTTCGTCTTCGTGAGTTTTGGGTCAGGAGATTGCCCCCAATCCACAGTGTTCAAATAAGCCTCCAGATGAACCAGGGTTTGCCCAACCTCTTGCTTTTCCGGGAGAGGCTCTGAACAGGTCTCAACTTTTCCATGAATTCCTAAACGAAGTGATGTCTTCTCCAAATCCACATGCATCAGGGGAAAACCATGACTTTCCTGGATATAGCGGATGAAAGAGGCGCTGTCAATTTGAAGATCTTGTTGGGTTCCTACAGGGTTCACCGGTGAGAGAAATCGCTCGATGCGGCGACGGCTTAATGTTTCTCCCGGTAAACGGACGGTGATCAGGGCCTCTTCACGTATTTCCCAGGCCTGAAGGGCACTCGCCGAGATTTCTTGCAAAACCTTTTTAAGTTCTTGATCCAGGTTCTCATCTATTTTTCCCCTTAACCATAGATCAATCACTTCCTGCTTGGGGGTCTCCTGACGATTTTGCAATAGCTCCATTAAATCGCCCATAAAGACACTCGAACCCTTCAAATGATTTTCGTAATCCTCTTTGACCTGTTCGAGCCAGGGATGGTTCCCAGAAACATCTGTAAACCAGGCATAATTCATTTGCCGACTGGCTTGACGGGCCGTCTCGGTCAGGTTGGCGCTGGTCAGGATAATACGTGTCACTTCTTTTCTCTCAAGGAGGTATAACTTGGTATGGATCGTTTTGGGTGGAATATAAATGCGCAATATTCCTTTCTCTATCCGGTCTGTTAACTGTTCAATCACGCCCATTCCTTTTTGCTCGAGGGCCTGCCGATAAGGTTCCGAAAGGTTTTCACCTACGAGAATCTCAACATGTTCATAACCCCGCCTTTCGAAAAATTCTAAGATGAGGTCGGGAGATGCCACATAGGAAATCGCTTTGAGTGAGGTAAAACCTTCAAACAATTCGTCGAAATCTTTACGCCGATAGATGAGGCGGGTTTGAAACAACGTTTCTGTAAACAAGGTCATTGGGTTCATGACAAAGATTATTCTACATGAAATACGGATTTTTAAAAACTTTTGGAGCTGATCGGGATCGAACCGACGACCTCCTGAATGCCATTCAGGCGCTCTACCAACTGAGCTACAGCCCCCTGTAAAGCCAATCCAAAATAAGGATCTTCAAACTTTAGTTCATCGCACCGCGTTCCTTCAAAATTCTTTCCGATTCAGAAATGAGAAGTCAAAGAGAAATTCCTTGTAAACTATTTTGAATGAATGCAGTTTTAGACCAAATGGGATGCTTAAGGATTTTCTCAGGGATGATCCGAGGAGAGATATAGACATCATAATTAAATTGATTTCGAAAGCTGTGTCTAACAAATTATTTTTAACCTTTAAATTTACTTTATCAAGGATAACCAGGAGGTCAATATCTGACCCTACTACATCTTTCCGAGTTGCTTTTGAACCAAAGAGTTTGATGTCCCTAAGTCGGTTTCCAAAGGACTTTTTCGCTTTTTTAGAAAACTCTCTCACTGCGATAAAATTTTTTTCTTTTAGAAATCCGAGTTTATTTTATGCCTTTTTCATAGAATTTACTCAATAATAATATCCTTCACCGTTTTTCCGCCGGGGATCATGGGGAGGACATGCTCTTGATAGGGGACAATAATATCCAAGAGGTAAGGTCCGTCGTGAGCCAACATTTTTTCAAGCGCTCCTCGCAAGTCTTTTTTATGAATAACTTTCTGAGCCTGAATTTTAAAGGATTCGGCCATTTTGACAAAATTTGGATAACTGTGCTGGGGGTCTGTTGGATCCGCCAAACTCGGATCTCCAATAAAAGTATGTCCGCGATTTCCTTTGTAAAACCGGTCTTCCCATTGAACAACCATTCCAAGATGCTGGTTATTTAAAATGACAATTTTCACGTCCACTTTGTCAATATACGCCGTTGCCAATTCTTGAACATTCATGACAAAACTTCCGTCCCCATCAATATCGATAACGGTTTGTTTGGGACAGGCAAGCTTTGCACCAATGGCTGCAGGAAGGCCAAATCCCATGGAACCCAATCCAGCCGAGGTAATGAAAGAACGTGGCTTCGTATATTTGATAAACTGTCCCGCCCACATTTGATGCTGACCGACGCCCGTCGTAATAATGGCCTCTCCATGCGTGAGTTGATCAATTTGCTCAAGAACATATTGAGGCATGATTTTGTCTGAATGATCTTTGTATTTAAAGGGGAATTCGCTCATCCATTTTTGAATTTTCTGATGCCATCCCGTGTATTCGCGGCTTTTTACCTTTTTGCTAATGGCTTTTAAGACCTCTTTGATATTTCCAACGACAGGAATGTGCACAACTTTATTCTTGTTAATTTCAGATGGGTCAATATCCACGTGAACAATGGTTCCGTGACTGGCAAATTCTTCCACTTTTCCGGTGACGCGATCATCAAAACGAACGCCAAAAGCCAAGAGAAGATCAGCCTCGTCAACAGCATAGTTTCCGGCAACAGTTCCGTGCATGCCAAACCACCGCATCGAAAGGGGATGAGTTTCGGGAAAGCATCCAATTCCCATTAAGGTTGTCGTGATGGGTATATTCGATTTTTTCACAAAATCTAGCAATTCATCCGAGGCGGCGGAAGAAATGATTCCACCACCCGCATAAATAACGGGTTTTTCACATGTTTCAATCGCCTTCAGGATTTGCTCGATTTGAGCCTCTGAAACAGGGTACTCGAGTTTGTAGCCTTTAAGTTCTATTTTTTCAGGAAAATGGGGGATGCATTCTGCTTGCTGAATATTTTTAGGAATATCCACAACGACAGGGCCCGGACGTCCCGTGGAGGCAATGTAAAAAGCCTCTTTAATAATACGTGGCAATTCTTCAATGCTTTGAACCAGATAATTATGTTTAACAATGGGCCGAGTAACTCCCACGATGTCTGTTTCCTGAAAGGCATTTTTACCAATAAAATGTTGAGGGACTTGACCTGTAATGGCCACAAGCGGAATTGAATCCATGTAGGCGTCCGCGATTCCTGTGATTAAATTAGTGGCTCCAGGGCCTGAAGTTGCAATGCAAACGCCCACTTTTCCTGAGGCCCGTGCGTACCCTTCAGCTTCAAAAACTCCTCC
Source organism: Chlamydiota bacterium (assembly GCA_016178055.1). Classification (NCBI taxonomy): domain Bacteria; kingdom Pseudomonadati; phylum Chlamydiota; species Chlamydiota bacterium. Next base: position 23,812 of record JACOUC010000001.1, read on the forward strand.
TTGCTCATGACGGGGGAGAATGGTCCGAATTTTTTTAGAGCGGGTAAGGGCCTGATGGAGCTCCATGCTGGCCCCACCGGGATAAGCAAAAACAATATCCACTTCTACTTTTTCAAGCGCAGTGACAACAATGTCTGCACCCTTCATTTTGTTATACTCTGTCATTGTAAAAGCTCCATTAAAACGGTAGCGCAGCCTATCATATTTGATGGATGAAGGGGTAGTGATTTTTTGAAGAAGTAAAGAAAAATAAGAAGTTTGGGGAAGGGATAGGGAAGGATTGACGAGCACTGTTTTTTTATGTATATATGACAATATGTGTATGTATTCATATAGAGTTCTTATTCACTGTTAATTTCTAAAAAGGAGAAGTTTTGTGCTATTGCCCAAGGATTCACTCGTTCGCGCAGAGCAACTTTTGAACGAGAAAAAGTAGCGATGGCTTGTCAGGGGAGGGCTATCTTGTATGCAGATTTCTGTCCTTGATATCATGAGAATCTTCGATGCCGAAGAGAAGACGATCTATGAATGGATTGCCAAAAAAGGCATGCCTTGCATCAAAGTAAACGAGCAGTACCGCTTCAATTATATTGAGCTTCTGGAGTGGGCGCTTGAAAATAAGATGGTGCTTACGACCGATATTTTGGCGCTTGGAGAACGGGAATCAACCCAGTCTGAAGTTTTAGCTGAAGCGCTTAAATGGGGTGGCATTTACTATGATGTTCCAGGAAAAACACGGGAAGAAGTTCTTGAAAATGTTGTAAATCTTCTTGTCTTTCCTGCTGAAGTGGACAAAAAATCCCTTCTTGAGATGCTGATTGCCAGAGAAATAATGGAATCAACAGCTATCGGAAACGGAATTGCGCTTCCTCATTTGAGAAATCCGGTTATTCTTAATATTGATGAACCGTTTGCAGCTTTGTGTTTTCTGAAAAATGCAGTTGATTTTAACGCCTTTGATCGTGAGCCTGTATCCGTTCTTTTCGTATTGATCAGCCCCTCAACCAAAATGCATCTCCTCCTGATGTCGCGTCTTTCCTTCTGTCTTCAGGATTCAGGATTCAAGAAATATTTGCGTATAAAAGCATCAAAAAAAGAGCTCATTGCAGAAACAATTATTATAGAATCTCGTCTGGTCTTGCAAAGAAAAGCAAGTGATGGAAAGTCTGTCGAAAAAAGAGGAATGACCTGATGAAATTCTTTCTCGTAAGTTTGTCAATTCTGATACTTTCGGGATTCATGGTTCTCTCCTTGGGGCATTTTAAAAAACTGTGTCATGGAATATTTCTCGTTTCATTGACCGCTGCCAGCAGTTTGGTTCTGATTTCATCCTTTTTCGCGTTACGCACAAGCTTTCAGGGGGATTTTCTCCTACCCTGGTCGGTTCCTTTGGGCCAATTCAGAATGGGTCTTGATCCTCTAAGCGCTTTTTTCTTGATCACCATCGCCTGTGTTGTTTTAGCAGCGGGTTTTTATGGATGTGGTTATTTACGGGGACATGGCGAAAAAAAGAATATCGGTGTCCATTATTTTTTCTATCTGTTTTTGACCCTGTCTCTCTTCTTGGTTGTGGCTGCCAGAAATGCAGTTCTTTTCTTGGCTGCCTGGGAACTCATGACCGTCTTTGCTTATTTTTTGATTACCTACTCTGATGAAAAAAAATCTGTAAGGCAGGCGGGATATCTTTATCTTACTGCAAATCACTGCGGGGTTTTTTGTTTATTGGCAATGTTCATGATGATGGGGAATTTTGCAGGCTCAATGGATTTTAATCAAATGGCGGCAGCCCATTATACTCCAACATTTCTTGCCGTTTTTTTTATTCTGGGCCTAATGGGTTTTGGGGTCAAGGCCGGATTCTTTCCGATTCATATATGGCTTCCTCATGCGCATCCGGCGGCTCCGAGTCACATTTCTGCGGTCCTTTCAGGGGTGGTTCTAAAAATGGGAATTTATGGAATTTTAAGAATGATTTCTATGATTGATGTTCCTCAGTGGGGAGGACCTCTGGTGCTTTTTATAGGCGCAGTTTCAGGCGTTCTTGGTGTTTTGTATGCCCTTGGACAGCATGAAATCAAGAAGCTTTTGGCTTATCACAGTATTGAAAATATCGGCATTATTGCCCTGGGAATCGGAATGGGATTGATTGGGAAGGCCTATCACAATAACCTTATTTCGATCATCGGTTATGCAGGGGCCTTATTGCATGTTTTTAATCATGCGGTTTTTAAGGGCTTGCTCTTCTTAAGCGCAGGATCTGTAATACGTTCAACTGGAACAGGTGAATTGGACCAGATGGGAGGGCTTTTGAAATCTCTTCCCTGGACAGGGCATCTTTTTCTAGTTGGTTCTTTATCGATCGCAGGCTTTCCTCTATTGAACGGGTTTATCAGCGAGTGGATGATTTATCGATCTTTTCTTGAAGGAATGATTCATTTTGGAAAAACGGGTATTATTTTGTCTGTTTTATCCATGATTTCTCTTACCCTTATTGGGGGACTGGCTGCGGTTTGCTTTGCAAAGGCTTTTGGTGTCGTTTTTCTGGGGAAGGCAAGATCCCATCATGAAGCACCCGTTAAGGAAAATTCGTGGGTCATGCGAGGGCCGATGGTGATTTTAGCGGCAATATGTTTGTGGGTCGGGCTTTCCCCAAAAACCCTTCTTCTTTTCTCACTAAAAGGTGTTTCTGTTATGACAGCAACGGATGCTGGTCAAATGGAAATGATTCTTCAGCCTATTCTTTTCGTTGTTAAAACTTTATTTTTATTTTTATCAATTTTGTGTTTGCTGGCTTTATTCAAACGATTATTGTTTCGGTGCGTTCCTCCTCGGTATCAAGAAACATGGGGTTGCGGCTATACGCTTCCTTCGCCTCGAATGCAATACACCGCTTCATCTTTTGCCGATCCTGTTCTTCGATTTTTTAAGTCCTTGGTTTTTTTTAAAGAATATGGCAAAAGCTGCACGGATTATTTTCCAAAGGAAGTAAGTCTTTTGTCGAAAGTCGTCGATGGGCCGGAGCATTTTATTTTCCGTCCTCTTTTATCTATATTAAGAAAATTTTCCGGGAAGCTTCTTAAATTGCAAAGCGGTTACATTCCGCAATATTTGCTCTATATTCTTTTGGCGGTTGTTGCCCTTTTACTCTGGAAATTTCCATGGAGTTCATAAAAAAATGATCGACGCGATACCTGTCTTATTGCGTTTTGCGATAGGTCTTTTATTTCCGCCCTTTTTGCTTGGCATCATTGCAAAAACAAAGGCCTTTTTTGCGGGGAGAAAAGGCCCGCGTCTTTTGCAGGTCTGTTACGATATTTTAAAATTAACGCGAAAGGGGAGTGTTTATAGTCCAACAACGACTTGGATTTTTCGAGTGGCACCTTTAGTTTTTGTTGCAGCCATGTTCGTAAGTACTTTGTTAATGCCCTTTGGCGCCCTGAAGGCTCCCATTCAATTTTATGGAGATGTACTTCTTTTCGTGGGTCTTTTTGCCCTGACCCGTTTTTTGATGGTGTTGGCGGCCCTGGATACCGGATCCAGTTTTGAAGGAATGGGCGCAAGCCGTGAAGCCGCTTTTTCATGTTTATCGGAAATCGCCCTCTTTTTAAATTTAACGGTTCTTGTAATCTTGTCTAAAAATTTTTCCTTATCGACCCTCCTTGGGGGATATACCAGATCTTCATGGATCAACGCAGGGCCATCTTTGATTTTGGTGGTCATCAGTTTTTTTATGATCCTCTTGGTTGAAAATGCAAGAATTCCGATTGATGATCCTGATACGCATCTGGAATTGACAATGATTCATGAAGTGATGATTCTGGACCACAGCGGACCGGATCTTGCCTTTATTCTGTATGGAGCTTGCCTAAAACTTTTTGTTTTGGGAAGCTTCCTGGCTTCATTGCTTCTTCCTTTTCGATTTCATGATGATTGGATCAATGCGGCTGTATTTTTGGGCGCAATGATTGGACTTGCCGTGGTCATTGGAATTGTCGAGTCCAGTATGGCGCGGCTGCGGCTCAATCGTGTTCAATCTTTTATTACAGTCGCCATCGTTCTGGCATCTTTTGCTTTGATCATTGTTTTATCGAGGACTTTATGAACCCTGTTTGGCTGGATAGGATGCTGGCCGTCATTGTGGTTTCGGCGATTTGTCTTTTAGGGATAAGCCGCATCGGATCGATTATTAAACTTTTTGCAATACAATCTTTAGTTTTATCTATCATTCCTTTTTTGATGAATGGCCCATTGGGTGTCCACAGAATTGCGCTTGCGCTTGTTACCTTTTTTCTTAAAGTGATCATCATTCCCATGATCCTTTTTTGGGCTGTTCGGCATGTCGCAATCCGCCGCGACTCACCGGGTCTTTTTGGTATCAGCATCAGTCTTTTACTTGGGGGATTTTTAGTTGGCCTTTCTTTTTTTCTATCGTCGTGTCTGGTTCTATCTGAAAAACCTTTTTCGGATCTCTTGATCCCTTCAGCTTTTTCAACCCTCTTTATTGGATTATTGCTTCTCATCAGCCGGACCAAGGCGATTACTCAGGTCGTCGGCTATCTGGTGATGGAAAACGGTATATTTCTTTTTGCTCTTTTGCTTTTTGATGTTACGCCCCTTCTGGTTGAGTTGGGAATTTTTTTGGATATTTTTGTCGGAGTTTTTATTATGGGAATTGTCATTAACCATATTCAAAATGAATTTGACCATACGGACACATCGCAGTTCACGGCGTTGAAAGGCTAAGGATATGATTTTTTTTATTTTGGGATTGCCCCTGGCGGGTGGAGCCTTGGCTTTCATGCTTCCTATAAACCGATCAAGAAGTATTCTTCTTTTTTGTGTTTCGTTGATCCATTTATTGAGCGTGGGAAGTTTTTGGATTAATCGGCCGTCGAGTGTCTTGAGCGGTTTTCTCGATCTTGATTCATTCGGGATCATTGTTCTTTCTATTTTCAGTCTGCTTTTCTTTGCGGTTTCCCTCTATTTGCCAAGCTATATTCAAAATGAAAAAGGGCGTTCTAATCGTGTTTTTGCAGGGTACCTTTTGCTACTTCTTTTCTCAATGACACTGGTTTCTCTGAGTCAGCATCCAGGGCTGTTTTGGGTAGCGGTTGAATCAACCACACTGTTAACGGCACCCTTAATTAATTTTCACCGACGGGCTTTGGCGCTTGAAGCAACCTGGAAATATCTCGTGATTTGCTCTGTTGGGATTGCCCTGGCGCTTTTAGGAACTTTCTTTTTGGCCATCTCCGCCATTCAACTCAAGAGCCTCCTTTTTAACGAGATTGTTCATCAAGCCTCTTTGCTTTCAATTCCATGGTTAAAATTGAGTGCCATTTTTCTTGCCGTTGGTTACGGCACAAAAATGGGACTTGTTCCAATGCATAGCTGGAAACCAGATGCCTATGGAGAAGCCCCGGGTCCTGTGGGGGCCTTACTCTCTGGAGGGCTGACGAATTGCGCCTTTTTAGCCTTCTTGAGGTTGATTCAGATTTGTAACAGTGCGGATCAAACAGAATTTTTACGACCGGTGTTATTGATTTTTGGAATGGCTTCAATCGCCCTGGCTGCTTTTTCCATGCTGGGTCAAGCAGATTTCAATCGGCTGCTAGCCTACTCCAGCATTGAACACATGGGAATTCTTATTCTGGGTCTGGGCCTTGGGGGGGCTGGCTTTTATGGAAGTCTATTTCATGCAATCAATCATGCGTTTTCAAAGGGACTGATCTTTTTAGTCTCGGGCAATATTTATCAAAAATACCGCAGTAAGCGTGTTGACAACATTCAGGGTGTTTTAAGATCATCGCCTTTTACAGGAGGATTTTTGATCGCTGCGATGTTCGCAGTAACAGGGATTCCTCCCTTCGGTACTTTTTTCAGTGAATTGATGATTTTAAGCGCTGCCCTGAAAGCCCATGATTACGGGTTGGCTTTTTTCTATCTCTTTTTCTTGTCCATTGTTTTTATTGCGATCGCAAATACCATTTTAAAAATGGCCAGAGGACTCCCTCCGGATACATGGAATGAACATTCAAAAAATGAGTCTTGGGGCAGTCTATTGCCGCTCTTGTTGTTAGGAGGAATTGTGTTCCTGCTAGGATGTTATGTCCCTTCGTTTTTGGATCGAATGCTTCTTAAATCCAGTGGAATTTTAGGGGGATAATCAATGCCAACTCGTAAATTAACGGTGCGAAACAATCAAAGTTGGGAGTTAGAGAGAGTTCCTGTGTTTGAGGAAGAACTATTTATCAAACGAGTTTTAGATGAAAGTAGAGCAGGGGCCCGACTTGCTAATTTTTTTGGGTTTCCTGATAAAAATGGAAATATTCAGATTTTTGCCTTGCTCGGTCAAGACGAGGATTCCAGGTTGAGCCTTCTTTCGTTTAAAGTTTCTAAAAATACCTCCATTTTTAAATCGTTAACGCCCAATCTCCCTCAGGCCCAGGGTTTCGAGAGGGAAGTCGCTGAGCAGTATTCGATGATGCCAGAAGGACATCCCTGGCTTAAACCGATTCGTCGTCTCATCTCAGAAAACGCAGGTTTTTTTCATGCCCAGGGCGAAGAGATTCATGAGGTAGCGGTTGGACCTGTCCATGCAGGGATTATAGAGCCAGGACATTTTCGGTTTCAGTGTCATGGCGAAAGAATTTTAAATTTGGAGATACAGTTGGGTTATCAGCATCGGGGAATTGAACAGATGCTGTTGGAAGTTTCTCCTGATCGAAAAGTGCTGTTGGCAGAATCAATTGCGGGAGACACGGTGATTGGACACACAATCGCTTATTGCAGCGCCATGGAGTCTTTGGCTTCACTTCACATTTCTCCCAGGGCTGAGGCCTTGCGGGCCGTTGCGCTAGAGCTTGAAAGACTGGCCAATCATGCAGGGGACTTAGGCGCCTTGGGCAACGATATTGGATTCTTATCGACTGCGGCCTATTTCGGAAGATTGCGGGGCGAGTTTTTAAATCTACTCATGGAACTCACGGGTAACCGCTATGGAAGGAGTTTTTGCAGGCCTGGGGGTGTGCTTTTTGATATGGATTCAAAAATGATTAAAGAATTCAAAAACCGTTTATCAAAGGCCAAAGGGGAGATGCAGGAAGTTTCGGATCTTTTTTTTACGAAGCCTTCGGTTCTTTCCCGATTAGAAAATATAGGTGTTGTCTCTTCTGAAATGGTTAAGAAACTTGGTTTTGTCGGTCTTACAGCCCGTGCTGCAGGGTGTGAGCGTGATGTTAGAATGGATTACCCTCATGGAATGTACCGTTTTCATCAGATCCCGATATCCCTGGCCAATTCTGGAGATGTGTATTCCCGTGCGGTGATCCGCTGGCTTGAATCCCAAAGATCGATCGATTTTCTGCTAGAGTTATTAGAGCAAATGCCCAAAGGTGGGCTTTTGACAGCGATGCGTCCTCTCAAAGAAAATCACATGACTTTTTCGATGGTTGAAGGCTCCAGAGGAGAGATTATCCATGGGGTGATCACAGGAGTGAATTCTCAAATTGTTCGTTATAAAATTAAAGATCCTTCCTTTAATAATTGGCTCGCATTAACCTTGGCGGTTCGCGATGCTCAAATATCCGATTTTCCACTTTGTAATAAAAGCTTTAATTTGTCTTACGCAGGGCATGATCTATAACTTTGGGAGAAAAATATTTTTATGTGGCAAATATTAAAAAATAGAATCAAGCAGGGCTACCGGACAAGCCGATATCCAAAAGAGGAACCTGTATTTCCCAGTCGATTTCGGGGCAAGCCTGTTCTTAGAAATATCGAGATGAATGCTTCTCTTGAAAATAATTTTCAAAAAGAGAAAGACGCAACAGGCTCCATATCCTGGGGCAACACCCCTTCGGTTGATATGGGCAAATTATTATTTAACGAAGACCTTAAAGAGGCTTTACCATCAGGATCTTTTGAATATTCAAACGATTATCGAATGGCGGTATCGAGACGCGAGGACCTTATTCTTCAAGGGGATGAACTCAAACTTGCGAGCGCTCTTAATTGCAAAATGAAAAAAATATTAGGCCACTCGCTCAGATTAAGAGAAGTCTCTGCCGGAAGCTGTGGCGGATGTGACGCCGAGGTGCAAGCGCTTGGAAATGTTGTTTTTGATCTATCGAGATTTGGAATTGGATTTGTTGCATCTCCCCGTCATGCGGACGGGCTTCTGGTAACCGGTCCCGTCACAAAAAACATGAAACTTGCCTTAAAAAAGACCTATGAAGCCCTGCCAGATCCAAAGATTGTGATTGCAGTTGGGGCCTGCGCAGCGAGTGGCGGGCCTTTCATGGGGGGCCCAGAGGTTTCAAATGGGGTTGATTCCATCATTCCTGTGGATTTGTATGTCCCTGGTTGTCCTCCTCATCCACTGACTATTCTTGATGGTTTATTGAGATTGCTGGGCCGATTAGGTTAGAATTGTTTATGAGGAGAAAAATCAGGGAGTGATCCGATAAACGGTAAGGGGTTTATCCAAACCTTTTAAGAGGGTTTCCTCAGGTTTTGCCTGGATGATACCGCTCACTCTTTTGTAGGTTACCTCACTGAGGAGGATTTCACCTTTATTAGCGATTGAGACCAGTCGTGCCGCTAAATTTACATCCTGACCAATAACCGTATAGGCCATTCTTTTTTCAGATCCTACGTTTCCAGCGACTGCAACACCTGTGCTAATCCCAATTCCGATATCAATTTTGGGATAATTTTCACGGACGAGTTTTTCATTCACTCTTTCAAGTTCTTTCATCATTTGAAGAGCCGTTCGTAAAGCCCGCTCGGGGTGGTCAAGATGATGGATGGGAGCTCCAAACACAACCATGATTTCATCACCGCTAAATTTATCAATCAGTCCTTCATTTTGAATGACAACATCGGTCATGGCTGTGAAGAAAAGATTTAGGAGATAGACCACCTGTTGAGGGGACAATTTCGTCGCGATAGAAGTAAACATGCGAATATCAGAAAAAAGAACCGTTACTTCACAGAGCTCACCACTCAAGGTGGGGCGAACCTCACCGCTCAAAATTTTTTCAACAACCTGATCGGTCGCATATCTTCGAAAAACATCCTTGATGGTCTCACGTTCTCTGAGTCCTGCGGTCATCTCATTAAAAGACTGGGCCAGTTCTTGGAGCTCATCGTGGGTTTGAATATGGACTTGGGCTTCAAAATCTCCTTTCGAAACTTTTTCAAAACCTTGAATAAGGGTAAAGAGCGGTTCCGTAATTTTATTGGCAAGACCCATCGCTGCTCCAATTCCAAAGATGATGAGAATAATTCCAATTGCTAAATGTTCAAATCGACTCTCCCATATTTCGCTGATAAGAATTTGCATTGAAAAACCCACATGAAGGCTGCCTTTATTTCCAACATCTATGGCGACATCTTGAATGCCAGGACCGATTAAAAATTTTTTAGAAAGAATTTCTTTGGCTACAAAAAGAGGATCCTGATGGGGGAGGTGAATCATGTTAAGATTGAAAACAGGAAGTTCAATTTGCCCATCAGGAGTTGTTGTAATAATATAAACGATGGTCATCGTATATCCTTTGCGACTGATCACCGAATGGACTGTTTTTTCGAGGTATTCGGCAAAAGATTCTTGAGAAGGACTCAGCGACAAACCCTTTAAAAGGCCAATCTGCTTTCCAAGATTAATCATGAGCTTACGAGCCTCAGCCTTTTTGAATTCGACCTCACGATAAGAGGAAATGACGAGGGTGATGAGAAGGGTCAGGGCAACCATTGAGGCTGTTAAAAGGCCAAGTTTGGCTTTAATTCCGAGTTTTAGAAATCTTTCCTTAAGAAAATCCGTCATTGCTGAAACGTTTTTCCTTTAAGTTTTTGGATTTCGTTTTCAAGCATTTTTTGTTGTTTCCCTAAATAAAAAAGATAAGAAAAAAGTCCCAACCATACGATTGAAAAAGCGGCAAATAGATAGGGCATGTTCATTCCTTTCACGTAGTTAAACCCAGAATTTGCAATAGGCCGCGGAATTCGACGCAAGATCTTGGCCGCCTAGCCTTTCAGAAAGCCTCGACGTACACTATCATGTACGTCTACGTTTTCTTCAAGGCTATTCGGTTCAAGCTTTTGCGTCTCGGTTCTCGCGTCTATTGCAAAATCTGGGTTAAAAATTAAGATTTAAAAGTGAAGAGTTCACGAATCTCTTTTAATTCATTGGCTGCTTTTAAAATCCCCAATCGAAGTTTCATGAGTAAAAAATAAAAGAGCAAGAAAGCAGCAAAACTGATCATCAGGGTTTTGAACATCACAGGGTCAATTCCAGATCCTTCGCCTCCTCCAATCACGGGAGCTGGATGCTGGGTTCTCCACCATCGGATTGAAAGGTAGACAATAGGGACATCGATAAATCCAACAATACCCAAAACAGCCGAGAGGGTTTTTTTCTTTTGTTCCTGAGGGATAAAGGATCTTAGCATAAGATAGGAGATATAAATCAGCCATAAAACCAATGTAGAGGTGAGCCGGGCATCCCAGGTCCACCAAATTCCCCAAACAGGTTTTGCCCAGAGAGGGCCTGTGATAAGAACAAAACTCGAGAACAAAACTCCAAGTTCAGCTGAAGCTTGAGCCGTGTGATCAAAGATGTTTTTTCGGGTTATCAGATAAAGCAAGCTTGAAATAAAAACGACGAGAAAGCTGAGAAAACTGACCCAGGCTGAAGGAACATGAAAATAAAAAATTCTTTGAACATCGCCCATGGTTTTTTCAATGGGAGCCCAAAGAAAAATAGCCCATAAGGCTAGAAGCATGAAGCAAAGAAGTGAAAAATGAAAAATGAAAAATGAAAAATGAAAACGTTTCTGCATTTTATGCCTCGTTTAACTTATTTTTTAACTTAACTTTTATGCTCTCCTTGGAGGTGATTAATATAGAGGAGAGAATTCTTACGAGTTGGTGGTTTTCATCTTTAAGATATTTTGTTTCATCAGAATGGACAATCTTTGTTTCTTCAATCAATCGAAGCCAGTAAGCTGTTTCTAGTGCTTCTTTATGCGCGATTGATATTTTTGAGATAAAATCCGCTTTACTTTGAGCTCCTTGAGCTTCGTGGACATTGGCTCCAATCGAAGTACCAGACCTTAGCAATTGTTTCCCAAGAATTTGGGCTAAGATTGTTTTTTTTGATAATTCTTGATAAAGTCTAATAATTGCGAGAGCGTATTGAACGCTTCGTTCGTTAATTGGATTAGATTTAACTTTTAATTTTTCACTTTTCATTTTTCATTCTTCTAATTTCACTCTTCCAATACATATTCAAATAACAGAGTACCCGTAGTCATAAAAATAATATCGTAAACGACGATCAGTTTAAACCATGTAGAGTTAAGATGAAAATGATTTTCTAAAATAAGTGTTGTACATTCTACACACCCAATGAGCATGGGAATGCTGATGGGAAATAGAAGAATAGGCAGGAGAACGTCTCTCATCCGCGTATTGAGAGCCAAGGCTGAAAAAAGGGTCCCTGTTGCCGCAAATCCGGCCGTTCCTAAGAGATTAACCAGTAAGAGGCTTGCTAAGGAAGGAAGAAGAGAAATATTAAAAAAAAGTCCTAGAAAAGGAAGAATAATTATTTGAATCAAGGTCATAAAAATAAAGTTTGTAAGCCATTTTCCTAAAAAAATAGCGCTGGGATTAATGGGGGCCAATGAAAGACTTTCTAATCCAGCATTTTCCCTTTCAAGACTCAAGGTTCGATTAAGCCCTAAAATTCCCCCAAAGGTATAACAAATCCATAAAATACCTGGAATGATATGCAGCCTTTCTTCAGAAGTCGGCTCAAAAGCAAAATTAAAAAGAACAAGAATGAGAAGTCCGAAAACAAACATGGACGTCAGAATCTCACGACTTCTGAGTTCTAATAAAAGATCTTTTTGAAAGATAAGCCAGGCTGGTTTCATTTGTGATTCAAAAGCTCCTGATAAATTTTTTGAATTTCAGAAGCGGTCATTTTTACCTTGTCAGTTTGAAATATCATTTTCCCCTGATGAAGCACGAGCCATCGATTTGCAAAAAAAGAGGCAAGATCAATTTGATGAGTTGCCAGAACAAGAAGCCCTTGTTGGGACAAAAATTTTTCCAGGTTCTCAATAACCTTTAAAGTCGATTTTTGATCCAAGTGTGTAAAAGGTTCGTCCAGAAGAAGGATGGAGGGTGAATGAAGAAAGGCCCGAGCCAGATCGGTCCTTTGCTGGAGCCCCTTCGAGAGTTTACGAATAAAAATTTCACGGTGATCTATTAAATCAAACTCATTGAGTATTTCCAAAACACGAAATTTCTTTTCTTCTATGCGATAAATTTGAGAAAAGAATTTAAGATTTTCTTCGATGGTGAGATCCTGATACAGGTGGAGTTTGTCCCCAGCATAACCTATGCTTTTCTTGTAGAGAGATGGATTTTCGTAAATAGGTTTTGCGTTAAATTGAATCGATCCGGAGGTTGATTTCAAAAGGGTGGATAAAATTTTTAAAAGGGTTGTTTTACCCGCACCATTAGGGCCTAAGAGAACAAGGGCGTCTTGGGAAAAACATTCAAAATTAATTTTAGAGAGCGCTTGAACCGGGTAAAAAATTTTTGTCAAATCGCAAATTTCAAGAGAGACATTGGGGATCATGATTGTTTTATAAGGTGAAGAAGCTGGCTTTTAAGGCGGTTTTTTTTGTCCTGATAAATTTTCTCTGAAACTCGACCTTCTCGGTAGGCGGCTGTAAGATCCTGAAAGGCTAAAATAAGGCCTTCTTTTTGAGAAAGAGCGATGATTTTTTGCTGTTTAAGACGAGGAAGGCTCCCTAGAAGCAACATAAAACCTAATCCAAGACAGAGGGGAATGAGAAGTTGTTGTGTTTCATGAGGAACCGTGATGACCTGAGGTTCAACCGACTCTGTTCCCCCTGAAAGTGTTAATGCAATGACATTTCCTTTTTGAAAAGGTCCTCCGGTCAACAGGCGGACATCCATTTTAGACTGAACTCCCTGATCATAAAAAGCTTCAGCCTGAGCGACCATGTCGGTAGGATAAAGAAGTAAATCTATTTCTGGAATATCGTAAAAGGATTTTTCCTCGAAGGAAATTCTTCCGCTTGAGTTATCAACCGCATACTCAATCATAACCTCTGTCTGGCCTGGTTTGATGGGATAATCAATGGTGTAATCATTTGAATTTTCAATTTGAGTGGCTTTCTGACGAAGAGGCATGGATCCGGTAGATACACTAACCGATGCAGGCTCTCGGGTCTGGGGTGGGACGTAGAAGCGAAATGTGCCTTCAGGATCTGCATATGTTTTGGGAATTTCACTCTCGTTTTTTAAAATGAAAATTTTCTTAATTTTTAAGAGATCATGATCTTTTTCAAAAATCCAGTGAGAACGAGAGAGGTGAATGTTTTTAGCATCCTGAGTGGCCTCATAAACAGTGGTCTCAATCGGAGTATCTATGGATTGGTTGGGTAAGAGGGGCGAGCTATAAAGAACTCCCTCATAGCTTGCTTGGATAAGATGAGGGATTTCTAGGTCAAGATCGATATTTTCAAACTGATAATCACCCGTAATATTTCTCACAATCGATATCATTTTCATTCCAGATTTGAGTTCAATAAGACGGACTTCATTGGCTTGACCTGCTTTACCTGTTGTTCCGTTAGTTATTTTTCCCCTAATGCTTGTAGTTTTTGAATAAGCATGAGTTAAGAAAGATAAAAAGAATAGGGGAGTCATGAGTAGCAGTAGGCTCGAGGCTCGAAGCTCGAAGCTCGAAGCAAAAGCAAAAGGAGTATTTGCCTTTAACCTTGAGCCTCGAGCCTCGAGCCTTTTCATATCTTCCCTCCGCACTCTGGACAGAACTTTGCGTTTACGGGAAGAGGTTTGCCGCAAGAAGAACACTCCCTGAAAGGGCGGTTTTGCAATTCTCTTTCAATCTGTAGATCAAGTTTATCCATTTCAGTAAGAATCTTGGCAGCTTCTTCTTTAGATTCAGAGCGAATTCTTTGATAATCAACTTCCGAAACTTTTCCTATAGCAAAGTCAAGATCAAGGTCTTTTAAGTTGGTGTAAACCGTTGCCCTTTTTTCTTCAAGATAAGAAAACTCAGGATCCTCAGGAAGAGAAAGAAGGGATGAACCCCCTGATTGATAAAGAGGCATAAGAACATAGACAACACTGATTGCAAGCGCTATAAAAAATAGGGTTTCAATCATTTTTAATTTTTAATTTTAAATTTTTAATTGTTTTTATCATTTTCCCATTCTTTCAATTCTTTTTCAATTCGATCATTCATTGAAGAGTCTACGGTTGAGAAAGGAGGAAGCCCAAAGGATTTTTTTCGTACTCTTCTTAAGAAAAAAAACACTACGACTAATCCAATCATCATCACAAGTCCTGGCATGATCCAGGCTGTTAGATTAAAACCGTGAGCCGGGGGGGACGATAGCACTTTGATTCCGTATTGATCAATAAACTTTTGAATGATAACGCTTTCACTCGAGCCTTTCTCAATTTCCTCTTCAATTATTTTTCTCATAGGGATGGCCGAAGGGCAATTTTCATGATTGCAAACTGAAAGCATCATGAAGCAGCCGCATTGGCAAACAAGCTTCTCACTGACAGATTTAAAAATGGTGATCTTTGAAGGATTTTGGAGATCTGTTTGGGCCAAACCAGCGAGTCCATCGTCCCTGGCACATAACACGAGGGGAAGAAGACTCAAAATATATAAAATGGCTCGTTTAGAGAGGATCATGAGAAAACATGTTCGATATGATCATTACATAGGGAATCATTTGTTGTTCGTTTCATAAAAGGCGCCTCCAATGCTTGCATAATATCATCGCCATAACTTAGGGTTCAACCAAAAGAACATATATCATAAAGCTTTCCTCGCAGCTACTTCTGTAAGAAGAATCAGCATTCCAAACACAATCACGAGTCCTCGGATCCACACCCATTGGACTAAGGGATTAAGGAAAATTTTTTTACGATGCTTGTTTTTCTCTCCCATATGTTTTTTGCGAAGCCTGCCTTCGAGTTAATCTCAAGACTCAGCAATTTTGGATATTTGTCGCCATGGAATGATTTTGGTGTCTTTAAAAGGCTGGGCTTGAGCGCCTGCGTAGACGAGATAGGATAATTTTTCTTTTTCTCCAGAGATTTGATACCACTTTTCAAGTCCCTTAAAATAGTCAGTTGAAAGGGTCTGGCCCGATTTAATTTCAATAGGAATTAATTGGGATCCGTTTTCAATCAAAACGTCAACTTCATGACCGGTGTTATCCCGCCAAAAATACAAATTAGACGTGAGTCCTGCGTTGAACCTTCCTTTTGCAAGCTCAATAAGAACCCAAGTTTCAAAAAGAGCTCCCCGCATGGCGTGGGTTACAATTTCTTCTTTTTTTTGAATTCCTAAAAGCCACGATGCCAAACCTGTGTCATAGAAGTAGAGTTTTGGGGTTTTTACAAGGCGTTTGTTAAAATTGCGATGATAGGGAGTCAGTAAAAAAAGGATGTAGCTTGCCTCAAGTGCCGAGAGCCAGGCTTTGGCCGTGTTGTGAGAAATGCCGCAATCATTTGAAAGCGATGACAAATTGAGAAGTTGACCCGTTCTTGCGGCACACATGCGGACAAATTTTTGAAAGAGTGAGAGATCATGGACATTGAGGATTTGGCGTAAATCCCTTTCGATATAGGTCATCATATAACTCGCATACCAGTTTTGAGGTGAAACTTCTCGTGAATAGAGGGGGGGGTATGATCCCCTAAACATAAGTTCTTCAAGCGTGGGAGGTATTCTTTTAGCACTCTCAAGCTCTGAAAGGGAAAAGGGAAGGAGTTGAACCATTCCGACTCGCCCTGCAAGCGATTGACTGATTTTGGCCATGAGTCCAAATTGTTGCGATCCTGTCAGAACAAAGAGCCCCATTCTTCCATCTTGATCGACCTGTGTTTGAAGATAAGAGAGAAGGTGGGGGGTGCGTTGGATTTCATCGAGGATGGCTCCATCAGGATAACGTGACAGAAAACCCCTGGGATCATTTCTTGCGAGTTCAAGTTCATCAGGATCTTCCATGGAAATATAAGGTTTTTTGGGGAAA
Source organism: Chlamydiota bacterium (assembly GCA_016178055.1). Taxonomy (NCBI): domain Bacteria; kingdom Pseudomonadati; phylum Chlamydiota; species Chlamydiota bacterium. The sequence goes on from JACOUC010000001.1 coordinate 39,933, forward strand.
ATAGCTTTTGAAAGGGTTGTTTTTCCAGATTGTCGAGGCCCCGTAACAGCAAGTATAGGGTATCCTTTGGCAAGTACGGCTAAAGCACGAGACATCTCTCGATGGATCATGATAGAAGCGTAGCCTATTCCTTACAAATTGTCAATTTAATTGACAATTTGTAATAATTTTCATAACTCTTTCAGGCAGAAGAAGAATCAGCGTTCCAAAGACAATCACCAGTCCCCCGACCCAGACCCACTGGACTAAGGGATTTAAAAATACTTGTATCAGGACCTTGTTGTCGCTTTCTGAAAAGTCAGCAAAAACAGCATAAAAGTCCTCGATCAGAGTTGAATAAATAGCTACTTCTGAAGTAGGTTGTTCGCTTGCCTTGTAAAATCGCTTTTCCGTTTGAAGTTGCTTAAGGAATCGATTGTTTTTAAAAAGATCTAGACGCACGATCCCTGATTCATAATTGGGATTGTCTTCTTGTCTTATTTCCTTGCAGACAAGGGTGTAGTTTTTAATTTTCAGAGACTCGCCCTCTTTTAAAGCTGTTTTTGTTTCTTGATTAAAAGCATTTCCGCTCATTCCGATAAAGATCATCACAATCCCAACATGAACGATATAGCCTCCATAGCGGCAGGCATTTTTCCGAGTGAGGTTGATCAGTGAAATAAAAATATTTTCTCCCGTCGAGCGATGCCGAGCCTGAGTCCCTCGGTAAAATTCAAGAAAAATGGTTAGGGAGACAAAAAAGGAAAGAGAAAGAGTCATCCATGCATATAAATGACGTACTCCAAAAAAACCGATTACAAGTGCAAAAAGGAGAGAGGCAAGAATGGGATAGGAAAAATTTTTTTTGAGACTCGCCCACGATGTTTTTCTCCACGCAAGCAAGGGACCGACGCCTGTTAAAAACAGCAAAATAATTCCAATAGGGATGTTGACTTTATTAAAAAATGGAGCGCCAACCGTAATTTTTTGGCCTTGTATGGCTTCTGAAATAACAGGGAAAATGGTTCCCCAGAGGACTGCGAAACAGGCCGCCAGAAGAATCCAATTGTTTAATAAAAACCCTGCTTCTCGAGAAACAAGAGACTCCAGCGTTCGTTCGGATTTAAGAAAGGGAAGTCGGCATAAAAGCAGTATCAAACAGAAAAGGCTTGCCAGACCAATAAAGGATATAAAATAGGGCCCAATATTCGATTGTGCAAAGGCGTGAACGGAATTGACAATTCCGCTCCTTGTGAGAAAAGTTCCAAAAATTGAAATAAGAAAAGTAATCATCACCAAAATCATATTCCATATTTTCAGCATCCCTTTTTTTTCCTGAATCATTACGGAGTGAAGAAAGGCTGTAGCCGTGAGCCACGGCATGAGAGATGCGTTTTCAACAGGATCCCAAGCCCAGTAGCCACCCCAGCCAAGTTCTACGTAAGCCCATTTGGCGCCCAGAAGAATACCCATTCCTAAGAAGGCCCAACTGATAATCGCCCATCGACGGGTGGTGCGAATCCAGGCAGAACTTTTGTGTTTCGTGATGAGCGCTGCGATTGCAAAGGCAAAGGGGGCTGCTGTTCCAATATATCCAAGGTAGAGAATGGGAGGATGAATCAGCATCGCAAAATATTGAAGAAGGGGATTTAAGCCCTTTCCATCTTCTGGCTGATAAGGATAGATCAGCCCATTTCCATGATCCAGGGCTAGTTCCTTGAAGGGATTTGCCACAATAACGTTGAGAATGAGAAAGAAAAAAGTAATACTAATCAATACGAAAATCACATAAGGAATGAGGGAACTATGGTGATTTTTATTTTGGTGGACAATGATAACGCTATAACACGAAAGGATCCAGGACCAGAAAAGAAGAGATCCTTCCTGCCCTCCCCAAAGCGCTGCAATTTTATAAGGGATAGGGAGCGCCTGATTAGAATATTTGGCTACATATTCAATTTGAAAATGATTCATTAGAAGTTCTGAAACCAGACACACTACAGCCAAAGTGATAAGTGTGCAGACGCAATAAACCGCATGGCGAGAGCTTTGAACAAACGCGAAATGGTTTATTTTTGCGCCCCAAAGAGCCGATAAGATTGCATAGACTGAAAAAACTAAAGCGGACATCAGAGAAAGATTACCGAGCAGGCTCATAAATTAGTCCAAAAATCAAATTTTAAAAATCAAAATGACAAATTAAAATCTAAAACTTTAACCTAATTATTTTTTGTCTTTCATCGTTAAGATGCTAGAGGCTAGGATATTAGATATTTCAGTTAATTCATTTAGCAATATATTCGATTTTTCAATATTGCTTCTATCTATTTCCATTAAAATTTCTAACCAAAATTTTGATTCATTGGCAGATTTTAAGGCATGAGTAAAGAAGTTGATAAAATCCTTTCTGGAACTTGCAGCTCTTGCCTCAAAATAGTTAGCACCAATACTTGTTCCACTGCGGATCAGCTGGTCAGAGATAATTTGAAAAACTCTTCCAGTGGGCAATGAGTCGATATGTCCAACCAGCGCTAAAATAAAAGATTTGAGTCTCTGTTTGAACTCATTTTTGAATTGCTCTTTTTTAATTTTTGGATTTTCCAATGTCATTTTGATTTTTGATGTTTGATTTTTGGATTTGAAAAGTCCCTTCATATTTCGAGGCGCACTTGGCTTGAATCTTTTGGGCTTGGAATATACCCTCAGGAGTGAGTTTCCCCTCTGCAACAGCTTGGGTACCTCCTTTGAAGCTATCAGGGATAGGATCGCGACCCAAATATCGAACGGGAATAACAAGATCACCTTGTGAGATTTGAAAAAGAAGGTCGGTGTCTTTTCTTTCAATAGAATTTTCCACAACAATTCCAGCAACACGAACTCTTTTTTGATAGGCCTCCGTCCCCATTTGTTTGAGTTCGTCAATGGTTACATAATAAGCCTTGCTTTCTTCAAAGCCTGAAAAGGCAAGCCAGGCTAAGGCTCCTAAAATAATTAAAATTCCTAGAGTGAATTTTATTTTCTTTGGGTTCATTTGTAGCGTTGTACCTTAATTTAAGACGGAAAATAACATTTTCTCGAGATCATAGCACAAAGTTATTTGTTCGAGAATCCCAAAATCCCGATGCCTTCTGAATCGGGATTTGGGAGAATAAAATTCGTGCATCAAAGGAAGGATAAAAGGTATAATTCCTTCTCTATGAAAGAAAAGCTGAGTGAATTTGTTCAACAACTGATTCAAGAAAAGTGGGGGGATCAATATGCTCTCGCTGATATCCTATCCCAGGAATACGGCTATAGTCTTATTTTTACAAATAAAAAAGATCAGAATCGATTTTCTCCTACGATGATTCCTTCACGGTGGGTCTATGATTTTTTTGTAAAGAAATCCGATGTGGCTAGACGAAAGATCGAGATAGAAGTTGAGGTTGCTTTTGATAAAGAAGTCATCAGCGGCTAAGGTCTTGGAAATATCAACCTTTTAAGAGACTGTTTTAAAAGAGAGTGACAACGTTATGAAAAAACAAACAATATCGGATGATTTAATTGAAAACCGCATTGTTGAAATTTTGAAGTTTGTTGGCGAAGATCCAAGTCGAGAAGGGCTTCAAAAAACTCCACATCGGGTAAAAGAATCTCTTCGCTATTTAACTTCGGGGTATTCTAAGGATGTAGAGAAGGTTTTAAACGGGGCCACTTTTGAAGAACCGTGCGACGAAATGGTCACGGTCCGCGATATTGAAATTTTTAGTTTATGTGAGCATCATTTATTGCCTTTTTATGGAAAGTGCCATGTCGCCTATATTCCAGATGGGAGGATCATCGGCCTTAGTAAAATCCCAAGAATTGTCGAGGTCTTTGCTCGAAGATTGCAAGTTCAAGAGCGTTTAACGACTCAAATTGCGAATTCTTTAAATGAGGCGCTTCATCCTCTGGGAGTAGGAGTGGTGGTGGAGGCCTTTCATTTATGCATGGCCATGCGTGGAGTTGAAAAGCAAAATGCCTTTGCGGTCACAAGTTCAATGCTAGGTGCTTTTCGTAATGACAGAGGAACAAGAATGGAGTTTTTAAATTTGATTGGGACGAGAACGCGGAGTTAAAAGTGAGGTCCATTTTGTAGTTGCCCCATTCATGGGGCTCTCCCTCGCATGAACTGCCCGATTCATCCCCCCACCCAATCTATCTAAGGTGGCGGGATTGTTTAGCGGTCAATGCACGGGTCATAAGCTTATGAACGCGCTAAAGATATGGGTGGGGGGATAAATCGGGCGACTACAAAAAACATTATGAAAAAAACATATCATTCAAGATCCGCCTTTACCGCAGTAGAGCTTGTTATGGTTATGGCTGTTACCCTGATTCTTGCAAGTGTTCTCGTTCCCGTTTTGCTCAAAGGCCGTGAGATGGGCCGATCTACGCGATGTGTTGCAAATCTTAAGCAACTGATTCAGGCTGTTAGAATGTATGTTGAAGAGGAAACAAGTGGAAGATTTCCGGACATCGACCCTTCAAACGACTTGGTGGATGTGATGACCCTTCTTTATCCTTATTTAAGCCCCAAATCTTCGATCAGCGCAAAAGAAGGTAAACTTGAGATTTTTAGATGTCCTACCAATTTTGATGCTTTAACTGGTAATCAGGATAGTGCAGGCAATATTCGTCAGGATAATTATGGGAATCGCACGGATTACGGGTACAATTCTCTTAATTTAGATAATCAAGTGGCTCAAACTCGAGTGAAAAATCCTGAATGGGTCAGTGTTTTATGGGATCTTCAACCCCTCCCTGGAATTCATAGAGGAGGCTCCAATATTGCTTTTTATGACGGGCACATCAGTTGGATGTCAACGCAGCAGATGCAGTCATCGCATACAGGTATTACACCTTACAATATGTGGGGATTAGGACTAAAGACGATTACGAAGGATCATGGTTGAATAATCTTTCGTTAGAAATCGTCTGAGGAGAATTGAATGATAAATTTTGCTTCAAGATTAAGGAGAGAAAAACATTCATCAGGGGTTACGATGCTGGAAATGCTTGTTCTTGTCGCTGCCATTTTAATTGTGACCGCAGCTTTAGTTCCCATGTTTAAAACAATGCGAGACGCCGCAAAAAAAATTAAATGTCTGAGTCATTTAAAACAGTTAGGGGTTGCGATTCACCTTTATGTGCAAGACGATGGACAAGCGCGTTTTCCTGGATGGGGAGAGACCTGTGATGAAGTAAAAAATTTACCCGCTTTGCTTTATAGCTATTTAGGCGAGGAAAATACCAACGCCCTTTTGAGCGGTGACATGTTTCAATTTCGTTGTCCTGTTCAAAAAGACGAGACATCATCGTCTGCGCCCTCACGGGTGGATGCTTATAAAAATCAGGTTGATGATGCCATTAACTGCAATCTCATGGGACAAGCTTCCGTTGGAAATATTCCGGGTTATACCGTGCGCAATGATACGATAGCCGCCCTTTTATGGGATTATCCCGTTTCAAATGGTATTCACTCCAGAGGGACGAATTTTTTATTTGTCGATGGTCATGCAGAATGGATTTCTGTAGCAAAAATAAACTCTCCTTGGCCAGACGCAGAACAATATGCGGGTAATGATTATCGAGATTGGGGATTGGAATATAAAACAAATTAAGAATTTAAAAATTCCAGGTGGAAATTTTTGTGTGTTTCAGATTTAATGGGTGAACTTTTTAGAAAATCTAAGAGGCTGCAATGAATAGCGGTGTTCTTTCGTACAAAGAAGCAGGTGTCGATATCCCTAAATTGGATCATTTCAAAAAAAATATTGGAAAATCAATTCATCGAACCTATGGTCCTGAGGTTTTATCGAAGATCGGTGGGTTTGGTGGTTTATTTCATCTGGATCGAAAGAAATACAAAGACCCTGTTCTTGTTTCAAGTGTCGATGGAGTAGGGACAAAACTCAAAGTGGCGGCCATGATGAATCGGCACGACACAGTAGGTATAGATATTGTCAGTCACTGCGCCAATGACATTGTGGTTCAAGGCGCAAAACCCCTTTTCTTTCTAGATTATATTGGATCCGGTCGCTTAAATCCTAAAGTTGGAAACGCAGTGATTCAGGGATTGGTTAAAGGGTGCCAAATTGCAGGATGCGCTCTTATCGGGGGCGAGACGGCCGAGATGCCAGGGATGTACAGCGGCGAAGATTATGATTTGGTAGGCACCATTGTGGGGGTTGTTGAAAGGAAAAAAATTATTGATGGCTCAAAAGTGAAGGCCGGTGACGTTATTTTGGGTTTAGCTTCAAATGGACTCCACACCAATGGATATTCTTTGGCCCGAAAAATTTTCTTTGAAAGAATGAATTGGGATGTCCGCCAGGAAATTCCTGAACTGGGGTGTTCCATAGGCGACGCTCTCCTTAAGCCCCACACCTGTTATAGCAATGCCATTTTAAAGGTTTATGAAACTTTGAATATTCATGCCATTTCTCATTTAACAGGCGGTGGATTTCCTGGAAATATTCCTCGAGTGCTTCCTGCGGGGCTAAAGGCTAAAATTCATAAGGGATCCTGGAGTATCTTGCCTATTTTTCAGCTCATGCAACGCCTTGGGAATCTTCCGGATGAAGAAATGTTTCGTGCTTTTAACATGGGGATTGGAATTGTAATTATCATTGCAAAAAAAGATATCGAGACCGCACAACGTCTCTTTAAAAAAACAGGATTTGATTCACGGGTTATTGGCGAAATTGTCAAAGGAAAATCAGGCGTAGAATTCGTTGAGAAAAAGGGGATAGAAACAAGATGAGTAAAATTGAAAGAGCGATTATCAGTGTTTCAAATAAAAAAGGTATTACTGAATTTGCAGCGGAACTCAGCCGTCTGGGAATTGAAATTATTTCAACGGGAGGAACAGCAAAGACCCTCCGTGAGGCCGGAGTTAATGTTCGCTTGATCTCGGACGTAACAGATTTCCCTGAAATTTTAGATGGTCGTGTTAAAACGCTTCATCCAAAAATTCATGGAGGACTGCTCGCACTCAGAGAAAATCCAGAACATGTCCGCCAAATGCAGGAACACCAAATTACTCCCATCGATTTGGTGGTTGTTAATTTATACCCTTTTGAAGAAACCATTTCAAAAAATGGGGTGAGTCTTGCTGAAGCGATTGAGAATATAGACATTGGTGGACCTTCGATGCTGAGGTCAGCCTCTAAAAATTATCAATCCGTTGCGGTGGTTGTGAGCCCTAGTAAATACAAACTGGTTTTGGACGAGCTTAAACAAAACGGACTCGCTTTAAGCGAAAATTTCCGACTTCGACTGGCTCAAGAAGCTTTTGCGCATACCGCTCATTATGATTTGGTTATTGCAAATTTTCTAGAGGGCTTAATCCGTCCTTCTGGAACCCTTTTTCCGGATGAATTATCTTTAAACTTTGAAAAAGTAGAAGATTTGCGATACGGAGAAAATCCTCATCAGAAGGCAGCTCTGTATCAAGAATTCAATACCCCCGAGCCAAATCTTGTTTCGGCCAAACCCATTTCAGGAAAAAGTTTATCGTTTAATAATTTGCTTGATTTAGATGCAGCCTGTCGTCTGGTTGAAGAATTTAATAATCCCTGTTCGGTTATTATCAAACACAATAATCCTTGCGGTGTTGCGGTGGCTGAAAATTTGGTTGAGGCTTATCAAAAGGCATTGGAGACAGATCCTGTCTCTGCCTTTGGGGGCGTGATGGGTTTTAACCGACCTGTAGATGGGGCACTCGCTTCCTTCATTGCAAAAGGTTTTGTCGAAGCGGTTGTGGCGCCTAATTTTACTGAAGAGGCCTTGGGAGAATTCAAGAAAAAGAAAAATTTAATTCTCATTCCTCTTGAAACATTAGGTAAAGCAAATAAACTGAAAAAAACGGGTCTTGATTTTAAAAGAATCCGCGGAGGACTGCTTCTACAGGAAATAGATCAGATGCCTCTCAGAAAAGAGGACTTAACGATTGTAACACAAAAAGCGCCTACCCCTCAGGAGATGGAGACCCTTCTTTTTGCTTGGAACATTTGCAAGCATGTCCGAAGCAATGCGATTGTTTTTGCAACAGGGAACGAAACCATTGGAATTGGAGCAGGACAAATGTCACGGGTTGATTCTGTAAAAATCGCCATCACAAAATCTCTAAAAAATCTAAAGGGATCTGTCATGGCATCAGACGCCTTTTTCCCATTTCGTGATGGAGTCGATCTTGCGTACGATGCGGGTATCACAGCCGTGATTCAACCCGGCGGATCCATCCGCGACGAAGAAGTGATTCAGGCCTGCAATGAAAAAGGGATGAGCATGGTGTTTACCGGAGCGAGACATTTTAGGCATTAAGTGAGCCCCTGATTCTATCCTTTCAAAAATTCAAAATATTAATATTGTTGTGCGCACATATTATGTGTTATATTTTCCTTGAAAGGAGGGTTCTTTATGCGCAATGTGACTTTATCTATTCAAGATGAACTTTTAAAAGCGGGTCGGGAATATGCTCAAAGGCATCATATCTCTCTTAATGACTTAATTCGTCAACTTCTTACGAGAACCGTAACAAGACCTTCACGCACGGGGTGGTTGGAAGAAGCTTTTAAGCTTGCAGATAAAGCAAATATCGGATCACGCGGTATAAAATGGAGACGTGAGGACGCTTACGATGTCTAAGATTTTTCTTGATACAAATATTTTGGTTTATGCATTTGATCCTGACACCCCTAAAAAACGAGACATCTCTAGACAAATTTTGAGAAAATTAAATGAAAGCAGGGTTGGAGTTGTTTCAACCCAAGTGATTCAGGAATTTTTCTCTATTGCGACAAAAAAACTGCGTATAGCTCCACTGCTTGCAAAAAATATTCTTTCGGATTTTGAAAATCTAGAGATCGTTGTCATTGACTTTGAAATAATCAAAGACGCGATCGATTGCAGTATCCTCAATCAAATTTCTTTTTGGGATGCCCTTATCGTTACAGCAGCCGAGAGCGCAAAATGTGAAAAGGTTTTGACAGAAGATATGAATCATCACCAAATCATTCGCGGTGTGCGCATTGAAAATCCGTATTTAGAAAGTTGATCATGATGATCCCACCACCTGTCAATCAAACTAAATTTTGTGGTGAGGTTTATTTATTAAGGAAAGGAAGTCTTCAATGTGTCGGATGGCCTTGATAGAAAGTGGCTTTTTAAGCCAGAGACAGGTGGTGGGATGAAAGTTCTTGTCATTGGAAGCGGGGGGAGGGAGCACGCGCTCACCTTGAAAATTTCAAAAAGTCCTCTCGTCAAAAAAATTTATTGTGCACCAGGAAATCCCGGAATTTCCAGCCTTGCCCAGAGGGTGGACATTCCTATTGAAAATATTTCAGGTCTTCTTGATTTTGCAAAAAAAGAAAAAATAGATCTTACCGTAGTAGGGCCTGAACTTCCGCTCAGTTTGGGTATTGTGGATCAATTTGAAGCGGAAGGTCTTAAAATTTTTGGCCCTTCGAAAAAAGCTGCTCAGCTTGAATCCAGCAAGATTTTTTCAAAATTCATGATGAAAAAATTCGGCATACCTACAGCAAGATCTGAAAGTTTTTCAGATTTTGCATCAGCAAAAAAATATATTCAAAATTCTCATCTTCCACGGGTCATTAAAGCCGATGGTTTGGCCGCAGGGAAGGGTGTTCTTGTTGCAAAAACCTGCGATGAAGCTCTTCTCTTTCTTCAGAAGATTATGGTCGATAAAATATTTGGTGTTTCAGGCGAAAACATTCTCATTGAGGAATGCCTCGAAGGCCGAGAAATTTCGATTTTAGCGCTTTCAGATGGAGAAAATATTGTTCTTCTACCCGAAGCCCGAGACTATAAGAGAGCCTTGGATCACGATCAAGGTTTAAACACAGGCGGCATGGGCGCTTATAGCCCCGTTTCAGAAGCAACCGAAGAACTACGTCAATGCGTTCTCAAAGATGTTTTTCACCCGATGATTCGTGGAATGAAGAAAGAAGGCATTCCTTATCGAGGTGTTCTCTATGCCGGGCTCATGCTAACTTCACAAGGTCCAAAAGTTTTAGAATTTAATGTTCGTTTTGGAGACCCTGAAACGCAGGTGATCTTGCCAAGAATTAAGTCCGATATCGTTCCTCTCTTTTTGGCCTCTTGTAATGGAACACTTGACAAGGAAAGCGTTCAAATTCATAAAGAAACAGCGATTTGCGTTGTTTTGACTTCAGGGGGCTATCCAGGCGCATATCAGAATGGGTTTGAAATTCTTGGGTTGGATCAAGCGTCTAAAATGGAGAATATCATGCTCTTTCATGCTGGAACATCATCCAAGGATGGGAAAATTTTGACTCATGGGGGACGCGTTTTGGGAGTGACATCCCTAGGAAAAGACATGAAACAGGCTCAAACACTTGCTTATGACACGATCACTAAAATTCATTTTGAAAGAATGCATTATCGACGGGATATTGGAATGAAATGAAATATCAAATATCAAATATCAAATATCAAAATGACAAATCAAAAGTCAAAAATTTTAAAACTCAAAATTTTCCCATTTTTATTGTTAGAACTATCCCGCTCTTTTGTTTATCCTTTCTTTTTATTTTACCGTGCTTTGCCGAGTCCCCAAAAACGCATTTAGGTCTTTGGGCTCCGTGTGAAGGGGATAATCAAACGCTTTCGAGCAAAGCTAAAATTATTGAAATGCTGGATTTCGCATCGAAGCTCGGAACCCAGGATATTTTCTTGCAAGTGTATCGTGGAAACCGTTCATGGTACCCTTCAAAACTTGCCGACGATAAACCTTTTCAGGAAATTCAAAAAAAAGAAAAATTTGATCCCATTCGTTTTGCGATTAAAAATGCTCACGCCAGAGAAATCAGAATTCATGCATGGTTTAATGTTTTTTGGGTTGGAAAAGATCTTAATATTCCTGTGATTAAAAAATTAGGGAAAGATGCAATCACTCGAGACCAAAAAGGCCGGTCGATGGTTGATTATCCTGGAAATCATATTCCGCCTCCTGAAGGGGAATGGTATTCTTATGGCGAAGATGGTTATTGGCTAGAACCTGGGGATGAACGAGTTCAAAAATATCTTTTGGGAGTCGTTCAGGAAGTGCTTCAAAATTATCCAGAGCTGGATGGTATCCATCTTGATTATGTTCGCTATCCCTTGACCTCTCCTTTTCTGCCAGGCTCCTACTATGCCTTTCATCGTGGAATTGAATTTGGTTATGGGAAACGGAGTGTCGAATGGTTTAAAAAGGAGACACGACTTAATCCTTTGTCCATGGCAAGAACTCCTCAAAATCATATGCGCTGGGATCAGTGGAGACGGGATCAAATTACAAAATTAGTGGCCGAGCTCCATCAAATTTTAAAGCAAAAATATCCATCCATTCAGCTTTCTGCGGCCGTATTACCCTGGCCCGAGAGGGCCTATTTTTCCTCTTATCAAGATTGGAGCACTTGGGTCGAAAAAGGAAAGATTGATTTTGTTGTTATTATGAATTATACGCTGGATTTACACCTTTCCTGGTTTCTTTCAAAAATGGCTCTGGGGGCTGGCCCTTATGGGACGGTTTGGATCGGTTTAGGTCCTTATCTGTTTGAAAGAGATGCTGTAGGATTTGAAAGGGAATGGCTTGAAACCCTGAATCTTTCTCCTCGAGGAATTGTTTTATTTTCCTATGAGGGTCTTCTAAAACAAAAAGAGGTTGTGAAAGTCATTTCAAAAAATAAATTATAAAAGATATTGTGATCTATGGGTCGTCCCCAATTTCCACATGAAGTTGTTCTTTTTGTAGGGCTTTTAACATCCGCGGGTCATCTTCTAAGCGCTGAACAAGTTTTAGAAAAAAAATGGGGGACAATTAAAAAAAGAAGTCCCGTTTTTCCATTTGATTACAGTGCGTATTATGAAGATGAATTGGGTCCTAAAATTATTCGATGCTTTTATGTTTTTGAACGCAAATTAGATCCTTTGATGATTCGGGATATTAAATTAGAATCAAATGCCCTTGAAGAGGAGGGGAGTGTTTCAGGGTTGAGACAGTGGAATATTGATCCAGGGTATATCGATCTTGACAAAATCGTTCTTGCAACAACAAAGCCGGCAACTTATCGTATTTACCTTGGAAAGGGAATTTATGCCCAGTCCACTTTATATTTCAAAGATAAAGCGTTTCATCCCTGGCCATGGACTTATCGAGATTATAAGGAGGAGATAGCGCTTAGTTTTTTTAAGGAAGCACGAGAGGAATTTAAGAAAGCGAAACTTGAAGTTAAGAGTCAAAAGCAAAGCTCGAAGCTGGAGGCTCGAGGCTCGAGGTAAAAACAACAGCCTGCTTGGCTTTTGCTTCCAGCTTCCAGCCTCCAGCTTCGAGCTTCTTTTAGAAAGGAAACCATGGCAACGATTAAACCATTTAAAGGGATTTATTATAATCCTAAGAAAATTAAAATTGAAAATGTCATTGCACAACCTTATGACAAAATTGATTCCAAGCTTTTTAAAGCTTATAAGGAACGAGACCCTCATAACGCTGTTCGTTTAATTCTCAAATCAGATCTTTCAAAGATGAGTAATTCCAAAATAGGTTATGAACCTCAAGCTCAGCTTCTTCAACAATGGCTTAAAGAAGAAATTTTTATCCAAGAACCGGAAGAGGCCTTTTATGCCTACGATCAGGAATTTAGAGTCTTTGGGGAGATTAAACATCGTCAAGCCTTGATTGGATTGGGAGGACTCGAAGAATACGGAAAAGGAATTGTTTTTCCTCATGAAGAAACATTGTCTAAGCCAAAAGCCGACCGGTTGAATCATTTAACGGCAACACAAACACAATTTGGACTTATTTTCATGCTTTATGAAGATAAAAATTATCTCATATCAAAAGAACTCCACATCGATACGTCCACAAAAATGCTTTTTGATTTTGTTGATAAAGATGATGGCGTTCGTCACCAACTTTGGTCCGTGAAGGATCAAGTGCTCACTCAAAAAATTACCGAACAAATGAAGGATAAAAAATTACTGATTGCGGATGGACATCACCGCTATGAAACCGCTTTGACTTATCGCAATCAAATGAGAGAGCGCTTTGGAAGCCTTCCTTTTTCAAAGCCGTATGATTATGCCATGATGGCTTTTGTTAATTTATATGACGAAGGATTAGTCATACTTCCTACACACCGACTGATTCGCAAGGTGTCTGAAGAAGCCAAAACCCAGCTTTGGAGTGTTCTTAAAGCTCATTTTAAAATAGATCGTTTTAAATTACCTAAAACATCCCAAAGCAAATTTATCCATGAAAAAATGACCCCAGGTCATTCCTTCAAACATGTCATCGGTCTTTGCGAAAATTTAGATGAGTTGGTCCTTCTTCACTATGAAGCGACTGTGCTTCCTCAAAACGAAATTAATGAAAAACATACGGAGGCCTGGCGCAGACTGGATGTTGTTCTCTTGCATTACCTGATCCTTGAAAAAGGACTGGGGATTGAAGAAGAGATGGTTAAGCAAGAAGAGAATCTATTTTATTGTCGAGGAATTGACGAGGCCCTTGAAAGTTTAAAGCTTTCAAAAGCCGAAATGGTCTTCTTCCTTAATCCGACTCAAAGCGAAAGCGTTCGTGATGTTGCTTTTGGAGGAGAACGAATGCCCCAAAAATCTACTGATTTTTATCCCAAGCTGATGACGGGGCTTACACTAAATCGAATGGAATTTTAGATCGGTTTGTGGTAGCATTCTCTTTGTTTTCAGTATCAACACTTGTCTATTCAAGTGGATAAAAATAAGTGGTAGATTTAAAATGCAAAAATCAAAATGCAAAATGACATGCTAAAATTCAAGATTTCTAATGCTAGTGCAGGGGAAACATTTTAAGTTTTACATTGTCCGACAAGATTTTTGATGTTTGATTTTTGGATTTTCGTTGTTACACACGCATTGGCAAAACGGGGGGGGAAGCAATGAAGTGTTATTTGATTTCTTTGTTTGTGGGTGGATATTTGCTCTTCGGGGGTTCATCTTCGTTAGTTTTTAGCGATTTAGAAGTCCGTATTCCATTTTCTATTGAAAAAGTAACGCAAAGAGATTCTGCTTCCTATGATCAAGGACGCCCTTCCACACCCTTAGGTTATCAGTTTAATTATTTCGATAAATTTTATTCTCCCCCTCAACTTTCTTCAAATCATCAAGGAGAGATTTTTATTGTTGAATGGAACTGTTCAAAAGTTCTCTCTAAAAAAGAAGAGTTTCAAATTATTTTTTCTTACCGCTCGACTGAAGACTGGACAATCCATCATAAAAAATTAGATGTCTCAATTGATAGAACTGGATTTTACGAAACGGCCATTGAACATGTGGGGGAGGAATTTCAAAAAGAAGGCCGTGTTGAGTCATGGAAAGTGGTGCTCTTAAATAAGGAAGGGACTCCCCTTTCTCAGAAAACCTCGACTTTATGGACCGAATAAACAAAATCTCTGTTAAAATCGGTATTCATAAAGATTGGCTGATTGCCGAGGCCACTCATGTTTCTTCCCATGGGTTTCGATGTTTGCTTGAACAGGCTTTGCCTCTTGAGTCCCAACTCGAAATCGTCATGATGATCCCCTCCATTTCAAAATCAAATAGAATAAGCCGAAAGGCACGTTTTCATGGAATTGTAAAAATGGTTGAATGTATTTCGGGTAAAGAAAATGAAGTCAGATACGATACCGAAATCGTTTTCGACCTAAAAGACACGGGAACCGAGAAATTAATAGCTCAATTTGGCGAAAATGTCCACCCTACGAGAACGCCTAAAAATCATCCAGAGAAGCATTGAACAGTCCTCGACTAAAGTGGACCGCAACCCTTCTGAAATCGCCCTTCTAGCGGTCACTAAAAATATCTCGCCTGACAAAATCCTTGAGGCCGTCGCGTCAGGTATCACCCTTTTTGGAGAAAGCCGGATTCAAGAAGCTCGAGAAAAAATAATGCAGTTCCCAACCCATTTGACCTGGCATCTTATTGGCCATCTTCAAACCAATAAAGTGAAAGAGGCTCTTGAAACGTTTCAAATGATTCAATCTGTAGATTCCTTGCGATTAGCAGAAAAAATCCATAGAATGGAAGTTCAATTAAATAAAACGATCGATATTTTACTCGAAGTTAATATTGGGGAAGAGAAAAGCAAATTTGGTTTTAGAGAAGAGGAGCTCACGGCAGCCGTTTCAAATATAAAGAAATGGGATCATTTGCGTATTCGAGGCCTTATGACTATCGCCCCTTTTTTAGAAAATCTAGAAGAGGTAAGACCTTATTTCAAAAAAATGAAAACCCTTTTTGATCGCTTTAAGGACATGGATATTCTTTCAATGGGCATGAGTCACGATTTTACGATTGCCATTGAAGAAGGATCAACCATGGTTCGAATTGGACAGGCGATATTTGGAAAGTAAGTCATGAGAATCCAAAAATCAAACATCAAAAATCAAAATGACAGATCAAAATTTGAAATGTCTCCCTTGTAATAGCAGTAGAAATTTTGAATTTTAGTATGTCATTTTGATTTTTGACTTTTGAATTTTAAATTTACCGATTATTTTCATCCACTTGGGGAACAAAAAAATTATGGCGACAACACTAACTCTTAAAAATAAAAAAATACTATTCATTGGGGCAGGCAATATGGCTGAAGCCATTTTGCAGGGACTTTTGAATTCCGGAAAAGCAGATCGAAGTTCTATTGCCGTTACCGAAGTAAAAAATGAGCGACGCGATTTTATCTGTCAAAAATTTGAAATCCATTTTTTTGAAAATAATTCTGAGGGGGTTAAAAATTCTGATCTGATTTTGTTTGCCGTAAAACCTCAAAATATTGATGAAGTTCTCAAAGAAATTGCTGCAGTTCCTTTGCGAAATAAAATTTTCATTAGCATCGCAGCGGGAGTGCCTATTGAAAGATTTGAAAAAGCCCTTGGAAAGGGGGCCCGAATCATTCGTGTCATGCCAAACATGCCAGCGCTTGTGGGCCAAGGGATCTCAGGTATCAGTCGAGGAATGTTTTCATCATCTGAAGATGAGAATCTTGCAGAGGAAATGATGTCTTCTGTGGGGGAGGTCGTCCGAGTTCCAGAAAATTTACTGGATGCGGTTACCGCTGTGAGCGGAAGCGGACCCGCTTATTTCTTTTATTTGATGGAAGCACTTCAAAAAGCAGGGACCGAGCTCGGACTGAGCGAGGAAATATCAAATCGACTTGTTAAAGCAACAGCGCTTGGGGCATCAATGCTTGTTAAAAAGAGCGAAGAATCTATAGAAGTTTTAAGAAAAAAAGTGACCAGCCCCGGTGGAACGACTGAAGCGGCGATTCATCTATTCCAAAAAAAAGGATTGAGTAAAATTGTGATTGAAGGGGTTTGTGCCGCCGAAAAACGATCAAAAGAATTGAGGGGAAAATGATATCATTTTTAATGAATCTTATCGATTGGATCGCACGTTTTTATTCACTTATATTGCTCATTCGAGTCCTTTTATCCTGGGTGAGTCCCGATCATTTTAATCCCATTGTTCAATTTCTCTATCGAGTAACGGATCCTCTGCTGAATCGCATTCGCAGTCTCATACCTCTACGATGGGCAATGATCGATTTTTCTCCCATCATTGCTTTTCTTCTCATCGAACTCGTTCGACGTATCCTCATTCAGATGTTGGTCCGTCTTTTATAGGCGCTCGCACTCCAACCTACCAGTGATGCCTCAATTTTCCTTGAAATTTTTTTGTCTTTTTACCTCTTCTTTGTGTCTTAATTAAGTGGATCCGTGTAAGCTATGGTATTTCAACTCGAACAGATTGAATAAGTTCCAAGGATTATGAATTTGAATAAAATCTATCTCATTTAAAATAAAGAAGTTATGAAACTATTGAACAAGATTATCAGCATTCTATTAATCCTCACTTTTTTGCTCTATGACCTCACGCCGCGAGAAGCTTTGGGGCAAGAAGTCAAAATCATTTCTCCCATTCAGGGCAGCGAAGCCTTTTCTCCTTTATCAATTGAAAATGGGTCTATTCAAAAATCATTGGATCGCGTGGAAATCCCGCATGATATTGGGGAAGTCGTTGAGAAAAGTGAGATTAAAGGCCGCCCGCTCGTATTCATTATTGAAGATATTCATTGCCATACCGAAGCGCAAAGGAATATTGCGAGGATATTAAAGCAGCTGGAGGCTAAAAGCGAGCTGGAGGCTCGAGGCTCGAAGCTCGAAGCAAAAGCAAAAACCGAAGAAGTATTTACCTTGAGCCTTGAGCCTCGAGCCTCGAGCAGAGTATTATCCTCGAGCCTCCAGCCTCGAGCTTCGAGCCAGTCTTTCTATGTTCTTTCCGAAGCCGCGTCAGGCCCCATTAATATGCAGTTTTTCTGGAGCTTTCCCGATAAAAAAATATTACGCGAGGCCAGTCAAAAATTTTTGGAAAATCATAAGATCAATGGTGTTGAGGCATTTTTAATCAATTCTGATTCCCATAAAGTCGAAGGAATCGGAATCGAAGAGACAAATGCTTACATTGAAAACGTCAAAAGCATGGGAGAACTTTTAGAGGCTCAAGAATCAGAAGAGTCTGAATGGATAAAAATTCAAGAAACCATTAAAAATTTAAGACAAAAGATTTATCCGAAGGAATTGATAGAGCTGATTGAAAAGAGGGAGGAGTATCGGGAGTTTAAGATGGATTTAGGGGAATATGTGAAGCAGCTGGAGGCAAACGACGGGCTGAAGGCTCGAGGCTCAAAGCTCGAGGCAAAAGCAAAAAATCAAACAGCAGAAAATCAATCTCTTCCTCTTTCCTCCTCGAGCCTTGAGCTTCGAGCCTCTAGCCAAAACTATCCCCAGCTCGGGCTCTACGTTCAACTCCAAGCACTCGAAAAGAAAATGGACGCATCAAAGATCGAGTCTGAATACTTAACATTTCTCTCTGAACTGGAAAAGAAACTGCCCAAAGAAGAACTCAGTGAAGTTTTAAGGAATGTGCTAGAGCATCGGTTGGGGAGAATCAGTGATGAGAAGCATTATCTTTGTTTAAGTCGATATCTAGAACCAGAAGATGAAGAGAACGTCTCCCCTCTTAAGTTAAGAGGGGCAGGGGGAGTTATGGAAGAAGTTAATAACCCCACCGACTCCCCTTATATTAAGGGGAGGGAAAAACAGGAAGAAAAGAAACTCTATCCCAATCTTCAACTCCTCATCCAACAAATGTCCCTCATGAAGCAAATCTCTTGGAGTGAATTAGAGAAAGAGGTTGAAAAGCGAGCGGATAACGCAGAGCGTTTAGCGTATAGGGGAAAAGAAAATGAAAAAGAGATCAAAAAACTTCTAAGATTAGAAAAAGACTTTGCGCTCTTGAAAAGAGTCATATCGATGGAAGGAAGTAGGGAAGACCTTCGAATTGCGGATTTCGGGTTGCGGATTGCGGAATTGAAAAAGAAAGAACGGATGGATGATGGACGAAGCACGAAGGATGATGAAAAAACGATGGAAGAAGAGAGAGGGAGGAAGGACGCTGAAGAGCCTGATTCGTCCATCGTCTTTCGTTCCTCGTTCATGGTTCTTCGTCTATCGTCCTTCTCCCCTCATCCTTCGTTCCTCGTTTCTCCCTCTAGCCTCCAGCCTTTAGCCTCTAGCCAAATAGGCCCGAACAACTTTATCAGAGATTTTATAATTCAACTTGGCAAGCTAGCTAAAAAAGAAGCAATAGACTATGAATCCCCCAATCTCTCTGGAATCTTTAACACAGCCCAAAAATTCTACGCAAAAGTCCTTGAACGAGACGAAATCTTCCAAGGAAAAATCCAAAAAATCATTCAGGAAAAGAATCTTAAATCTGTTGCGTTAGTCGCCGGAGGTTTTCATACTGAGGGGATCAAGGCAAAACTAAAAGCGGCCCATATCGGCTACTGGGTGATTGCGCCTCATACTTCAAAAATCGAAGATCGAAGTATTTATTTTAGAAAGATGAAAGAATTCTTCAGTGTTTCAAAAGGAGACGGAGAAGAACCAGGAGATGCTTTAGGTGATCCAACGCTTTCTCTTGAAGCACAAGTTGCCCCAGAGCATTTACAAACTAGACTCATAGAATTTATTCAAGTTTTTAAAGCTTTGATTGAGGTAAGCCAGAAGAATAAAGAAGGAAATACAACAGCTGCCTTTGCTGTTAATCAAATACTCGCTCGATGGACTCATCAAGCGGGTCCTTTTGCTGCACTCATTCGAGAAACCTTTGAAGGGCTTCAGTTGAATGAAGAAAGCGAAAGGTTTCTCGAGGGTCTTCGAGGAAATTTAACAAGTGAGACCCCGGCCACACGTGCCTTGGCTCTAGCCACCCTTGATCGATTGGTTCCAGATTTAGCAACTCGAAATTTACTTTTTCAGAGAATGGGTTTAGAAGGGGAAGAAGACCTTACACAGCTTTTAGAAACTGCACGGCAAAATGCTGAGTCTTTGCAAGCAGCATTGCGTGGTCTTAGCGATGACGAGGATGGGTCTTCTGATAGTCATCAACCTTTACAAGGACTACGACTGCAATTGCCAAAATCATTAAACCCCATAGAATTATCATCTCAGCTCTCCATCTTGCTGAAATCGTTGCATGGCTCTAACGATGGTGGGGGTGGTGGGCCTTCCGATAATCATCAACATTCACAAGAATGGCCATCACCACTGCAAAAATTGCCAAACCAACAAGAATTACCATTTCACCTTTCCTCCTTGTGTGAATCTTTGTTGGGATATACGAACACCCCCCCTACAAGCACCACAGCTCCCAATGATAGCACTGCTACCTTGGTCCAGAGCTTAAATGCCATAAACGCATCGCTGATCGCCCCTGCCGTGAGCAGCAGCACAGCGATGTTCACCAGCGCTCCACCGAGTACTTCTTTACGTGAGTCTTTGAGCCAGTTCATTCAGTTGTCTCGTGCCCTCATTCAAATGTTAAAACAAGCCCCTGGAGAAATCAATGGAATTACGCAAGCCCAAACGGGGTACACTCCCCTCGGCCTCATGCCCTGGTTTTACAACCTTCTAGATCGGTTTGGGGTTCCTGATGAAAAGAAAACTCAATGGAGTGGGGTGGAGGAGATTGGATTTACTGGCATTTTAATGGAAGGGCTTGCTTGGTTACTTCATCTTACTCTGGGCTTGGATTTGATGTCAGGCCGAGCCATTGGCCTGGCTCTGGGCGCAATTTTATTTCCCCTGGCTCATTGGGAAGGGCTTTATTTTTGGGAGGACGGAAAACTTGAGTTTAAGTCTCGAGAAAAATTTGCACCTGGAGACTTCGCCAAAGCTTTAGCAAAACTTTCTGGGGCAGGGCTGGTGATTCGGCTTCTGGCTCTTTTGTCGATTGCAGTAGCGGCATCGTTGACTTCCCCCATTGTGTCCAGCACTCTTGTGATTCTCACGGCAGGGATTTTGCACAGCCTCTACAGCACAAAATTCACACGAAGATTCACAAGCTTCCCGACGGGGATGGCGGGAGGGGAGAGGGATCAACCTAAAAATGTTATAAATCAAGACCTGATACCATGAAAAAAATAAGCGCCATCCTGATATGATTGTGTTGTCTTAAAACTCAACCAAAGAGGAGGCGCTTATGTACTACGTTGGACTCGACATCCAC
>JACOUC010000002.1 GCA_016178055.1 Chlamydiota bacterium
TATCATGTGGATGGGGGAAGGTATATAGCTTAAAAATTCAAAAATCAAAATGTAAAAATTAAAATGACAAATCAAAATCCAAAATTTTATACACGCCTAGACACAGAAACATTTTAAATTTTACGTTGTCATTTTGATCTTTGATTTTTGAATTTTAAATTAAAAAGCCTTGTGAAAAAGTTGCTATTTCAAGTCACCAAAGAACTCAGTTTTTGCTACGGCCATCGCCTGATGGACTATCATGGCAAATGCATGCATCCGCATGGCCATAATGGGAAGGTCTCCATCACACTCGCCAAAGAAAAATTGGACAAAAGAGGCATGGTCATTGACTTTATGGACATCAAGCAAACCCTTCAGGTCTGGATAGATGAAGCCCTGGATCATAAAATGATTTTGAGGAAGGATGATCCCCTCGTCAAAATTCTTCAAAAATTAAAGGAACCTGTTTTCGTTATGGATGATAATCCTACGGCAGAAAACATTGCGAAATTGATTTTTAAACATGCCCAAAAAATCGGATTTCCGGTTATCAAAATTCGATTTTGGGAAACGTCCAGTTCCAGTGCGCTCTATGAGGAATTAAGTTAAGTCTATGCCCGCTCTGCCGCTTATCATTTTGACTCTCTGTGTTTTTACAATTGGGTATCGTTATTACAGTGCCTTCTTGGCCTCCAAAGTTTTTGTTCTGGACTCAACACGAACAACCCCTGCCCACACCCTTCGCGACAATCAAAATTATTATCCCATGTCCAAATGGGTCCTCTTCGGGCATCACTTCGCAGCGATCTCAGGGGCAGGCCCTCTGATTGGTCCTGTTCTTGCGGCTCAATTTGGTTATTTGCCTGGACTTCTCTGGATTGTGATTGGGGTCGTTCTGGGAGGAGCGACACAGGATTTTATCATTCTGGTTGCCTCGACGCGCAGAGAAGGAAAATCTCTCGCTGAAATTGCAAAGGCTGAAATCAGCAAACCTGCTGGCATTGCGTGTGCCCTGGCCATTCTTTTCATTGTCCTGGTGGCCCTGGCAGGATTAGGCTTTGTAGTCGTGAATGCCCTGGCCGAAAGTTCTTGGGGGACATTCACAATCGGCGCCAGCATTCCCATTGCGCTCGTCATGGGGACTTATATTTTTGGCATCAAAAAAGGCTCTTCCGACGCCATTCGCAAAGCTACTATTTTTGGAGTGACCGCTTTATTTCTGGCTGTTATGCTTGGGAAATTTATTCCAGAAATTCCAGCTCTCCATCAAATTTTCTTAATGAATAAAAAAGCCATTATTGTCGCCATCGCGATTTATGGATTCTTCGCTTCTGTTCTTCCCGTTTGGCTTTTGCTCGCACCTCGCGATTATTTAAGCTCTTACATGAAATTGGGAACGGTTTTATTTCTGATTGCGGGAATTATTTTTGTGAACCCTCAATTGCATTTCCCTGCCCTCACCCCCTTTATTCACGGAGGGGGACCCATTATTCCAGGAAAAGTCTGGCCTTTTTGTTTCATCACCATCATGTGCGGCGCCATTTCTGGATTTCATGCCCTCGTCTCTTCGGGGACAACTCCCAAAATGCTATCGAATGAATGCCACGCCCGCTCGATTGGATATGGCTGCATGCTTTTGGAAGCTTTGGTCGGCGTCGTCTGCCTCATCGCGGCTTGCTCCCTTCATCCAGGCGACTATTATGCCATTAATGTTTCTCCCACTCTCTACGCTGGACTTCATCTTCAACCTGTGAATTTAGACACACTCACCCGTCAAGTAGGCGAACAGACCTTGATTGGAAGAACCGGGGGAGCTGTTTCACTCGCCGTCGGCATGGCCCAGATTTTTAGTGCCATTCCAGGATTTTCAGGCTTCATGAAATACTGGTATCACTTTGCGATCATGTTCGAGGCTCTTTTTATTCTCACCACCATTGATGCCGGAACCCGCATTGCGAGATTTATTTTGCAAGAATTCTTTGGCCAAATCATTCCTGCCTTTAAACGAGCCGATTGGCTTCCCGGAAATATTCTCACAAGCGCTCTGGTCGTTTTCGGCTGGAGCTACCTCATCTGGAATGCCAGCATCAGCACCCTTTGGCCCATGTTCGGAATCGCCAATCAACTCCTGGCCGTCATCGCCCTCGTCATTGGAACCAGTATTCTCATTAAAATGAAAAAACAAAAATATCTATGGGTCTCTATTCTTCCCATGATTTTTGTGGGAGTCACAACTTTATCCGCTGCTTTTCAGATGATCACAAAACATTACTGGCCAAAAATCGCGAGCCCTTTTATCATTCACATGAACATTGGACTGATCTTTATTATGGTAGGATCTACGCTTTTTATCCTAATTGAAGCAGCTCGGAAATGGCGCTCGTGATTTTTCTAATTATCCATTGTTCAGAATTTTCACTGAAAATTTAGAAAATAAGGAGACAAAAATGAGACTTAGTTAATTAGTTAACAACGTCCCGCTATGCGTCCCTCTATGCGTGGGTCTCTATTCTTCCCATGATTTTTGTGGGAGTTACAACTTTATCCGCTGCCTTTCAAATGATCACAAAACATTACTGGCCAAAGACTGCAAGCCCCTTTGTCGTTCACATGAACGTTACGCTTATTTTTATCATGGTGGGATCTACGCTTTTTATCTTGACTGAAGCAGTTCGAAAATGGCGCTCGTTTTCCCGCCTCCCCTCGAATGAAAAGAAGAAACCTCTGAAAAACCCCTACTTCTAGAGACCTCTCAAAAAGGTCCCAGATGCAAGGTGCCCACGAGCGACCGCGGAGGCGTACGTTTTCCAGTACGCCGCACAAGGGAGCGAAGTGGGCAACGCAGCAGATGGGCCTTTTTCAGAGGTCTCAAGAAATAAAATTTACTCGCTATCCTAGACGATAATCAGTATGATTTTATCGGTGGTTTAACGGCGGTTTATCGGTGATTTATCAGCATTAATAAAAGGAAATATCTTTCAAATATGAGCTACAACCCCTCATTCCAAATAACCTCAGAGACTATTAAACACTTGGGAAGAATCGAGGCTTCTCGAGAAATTCTGGAGGGCCTTGACATACCCCTCTCCCTTGGAAAAATATTTCGCCAAGAGGCCTCTGCTAAAATGACCCATAAACAACCCATCACTGAAAAGCTAATAAAAAAAATGCACGCCATCATCCAAAAAGGAATTGTGCAGGGAAAGCTTAGAGGAGAATACCGAGAGGCACAGAATGCAATCTATGATGTAAAAACAAGAAAGGCAGTTTATCTCCCTCCTGAAGCAAAAGATATAGGTCCACTGATGCGATCATTCGTTGGGTGGTTAAATCAAGAGAGTGGGCTTCACCCTGTTTTAAAAGCAGGCATCGGTCATTATCAGTTAGTCACCCTCCATCCTTTTATGGATGGCAACGGACGTACCGCAAGGGCACTGGTCACCTTGCTTCTCTACCGAGAGAAATATGATTTAAAGCAATTCTATTCTCTTGAAGAATATTATGCAGAGGATCTCAAAGGATATTATGACACGCTCCACCAATGCCAAGGGTTCAATTATTATGACCATCCAAATCCTGACATCACCCCTTGGATCGATTATTTTGCGAAAGGGGTCGCCGTCATCTTTGAAGAGCTCAAGGAAAAAGTACTCACCTCCCTATCAAAACATCTTCCTCAAAGAAGCAAAAGAGAACTGGAGCTCCTTCAAGCAATCGGCCCCAGAGAAAAAAGAATCCTCCATTTTTTCCGTCATCATCTACAACTGAGAACAAAACAGCTCTCGACTCTCTTTCACATCAAAGACAGAACGGCAAGAAATCTTCTCACCCAATGGATTGAAAAAGGCTTCATTCTAAAACAAGGCTCTGGAAAAAGAAATGCCTATTATATTTTATCGGATGACTATCGGCAGCTTATCGGTGATTTTAAGGAAACAACCGTACTCAAAATTTGACGGGACAAAATTTCAGAGGCATGTATATAAGTAAATAGGCATATGCACTTGATTCCCCTCAGATAGCAAGAATTTGTAGTCGCCCCATTTATGGGGCAGCCTTGTGCCCCTTGCATGGATTGCCCGATGAATCGGGCGACTACTAGGGGAATCAAGTGCATATGCCTATAAGTAAATCAACTTTTTCCAG
>JACOUC010000003.1 GCA_016178055.1 Chlamydiota bacterium
CAGCCAGATAAAAGTGGAATGAATCTTTTAAAAAAGCTAACGAAGTCAACATCTGGCGACGTTTGACATCTAAAATTTCTAAATGGAAAGAAGTTATTTTTTTAGATGAGTTTTTCATGACTACAGCGATTTTAGCCTAACGGCAGGAAGTCGTTTGAGTCTTTGATTTCTAGGGTCTACCTCAATTCCGACAGATTCAAGAGCCGTCACGCCCAAGATAGGCTCAGCATCATCTTTTCCAAAGATAACGGTGGATCCCACCCTCTCGCCCATGAATTCGATTTCGGCGACCGTGATATCCAATTTTACTTCCGTTCCATCAGCCAGCTCATAGGATCTTTGTCCTCTAGGTAAAAGCCCTATCGACTTCAAATATTTTCCAGGAACCAAGCAATCTACAGATCCTGTGTCGACAAGAAAAAGACCTTCCCAAAAGCGGCTAGCATCTGAAGGATTACGAACAGCGGCCGTGACCTGCGTTATACCCATAAAAACCTCCCTGTTTTATTTCTACGAAAGTAATTGTAGCATTTTTACAAATATCTTAGGACCATCTCCATAAAACCTGACATTAGTTTCATGATTTCATAGCCCCAACCCCAGCCGTTCGGCCAGCCATACCTTAATTAAGGCAGTACGTGCAACCCCCATTTTTCGAGCCTCTTCATCCAGCCGTTTCAGTAGATAAGAAGGAAAATCAACATTCACCCTGTGAATCTGTTTGGTAACAATAGCTTTCTTTGCATCCAGAAATTGTGATACATCCTCACCTTCATTAAATTTACGATCAAATTCCTTGGTTGTTATTTTCTTAAGTAAATTTTTCATCGTATACCTCTCTTTCTTTCTCCCGACTCCTTCGACACGAAATAATTCTGATCTTTTTGCCCCTGACTGTAAAAATAGAAGAGTACAAAATCGACTTTAATCGTATTCAAATTCCATATGAATATTATACCAAAACAGCACAAATTAACAACATTGATACACCAGAATGCATGGAGAGGGGTCTACATTTGCTCCCTGCCTATTTCAGAATGTAACGGCTTCATTCGTCGTAGGGGCTTGATTTATTAAGCCCGAACCAACGCGGGTCTGATTAATCCAACCCCTACAGTTGTTGTTCACGAAGTGGGTTAGAATCAGTTACCCCTTCCAGACGATCAGAAGCCTTTGGAGGTGGACCTTTTCGGGAGGTCTCTACCACAGTCGGATCAATGGGTCGTATCTCTTCTACCGTGATCTCACCTTTAGCCTTGTCAAAACGCAGGATTACACTCGCCGTTATTCCCTTTTCCGTGTCACCCTCTAAAGGAGGTAGAATAACTTCTCGAGTGCCATCCGCCAGCCAAGCTGGAGATTGAACAATGGCCTGCAGGATAGCCGCAAAGCGACGGGGGTCAATATAGCCATGGGTGGAAAGATTGATGACTAAAGATGAAGCCCCTCGTGTTTGGGCTGCCTTAAAGATATCGGCAAAAGCTGATTTTGCTGTACGGCCAAATTCAAAATTTTGACCCGAAACCGTTATTTTCCCATCCGGTTGAACTTCAATCCTCTTTGAAGAAAGGGCTTGTGAAAGACCAAAAGGAAGTTGAGCAGAGGTTTTTGAAGGATTGGCAATGGTCATAAATTCTGCTAAAGAGAGTTTGTTCAAATCCTCTGGATTCAGCTTCTGATAGTTTTTGTCACGATAATTCTTACCGTTAAAAATTCTCGTCAAAGCCCTTAATGAGACGGGACTTCCCTCCCTAAAAGTCCCCATCCATAAGAGAAGGATAAAGACATCTTTTTCCATTTTTTTGAGAGCTCTTTTATTTGATTTCTTTCCACTTTCCTGGGCCGCCTCACGAATACGGGCAACAATTCCTTCGGCAGATTCCCTTATATTTCCCAGCAGAACTTTATTTGGATCCTTAATAGAGGTAAAAGCAGCTGTAATAAGAGATATCAACCCATCATCTTCAGGCCCTAATTGACTAACAGCTTCGATCATACTGTCAATCATGCCGTCAGAATCATCCATGAAACCCGGTACATCCCGTCCAATCTTCTCCAAATCCATTTTTAACTGAGAATCAAGATTATTGCGTCTCGAAGTTAGTCTTTGAACAGGAGCAAAAATAACTAAAGGAGCGACTTTATCTAATCGACTTTCAAAATCAATCCGTGTTTTTTCCTTTTCGGCACGAGTAAAATAGCTTGCGCCTTGAACAAAAGCATTTACAGCTATTAATTTTGTAATTTCGTCATCATGATAATGTGTTGAGAGAAAGCGACAATATGGATGAGCACCAAAGTCTCTTTCTAAAGCTTCTAAAGATTCTCTAGCTATTGTTTTATTTTGACCTGTAAGGTCGGGAAGCACCCCAACTCCTTGAGTAGCTAGATGAAGGGTATGGAAAAAATCTAAATCTTGTAGAATAGGTCCCATCTCGCCCTGATCATGATTTTGCGAGTCATGGTGAAGCACCAACGCAATCATTGGAATACTTTTATCCAATACATCCCGATCCATATGAACAACTCTTCCCCCATGCTCATACACAAAAAGCTCAGCAAAATCATCCTGACCTTCAAGAATTTTTATTTCGAGATTAATCAGTGCAGTACGAATTCCATAGCTTGCTAAAAATTGAAAAGCCTCGTTAATTTTTCGAGCATATCCTTGATGTAAGCTTTCATAACCTTTTTCAGAAGAAATGGAGCGATAGGATCCTCTATCTATTCTTCCCTCTCCCAGAACCTTCGGTTCCTGACTTCTAGCTACTTCTCTGGTTGCAGGAAAAGACCCTTGGCGCTGCGTAACCAATGCTGCAGTTTCAAAACGAAGACATGTATTGTTTTCCCGTAAACGAACGGGAATGCCATATACTCTTACGTTTCTACCCGCCTCCAAATGAGTCCTAACTTCACTCTGATCCACAGTATCAAGTTTATTTTTTAGCTCATCAAAAGAAACATTTTTAAACAACCGTTCGATTTGCCCGGAAGCCCGATCTGACGTCATTGTCACACGACTCATCAGCTGCTCTGAAAGTCCCTGTACACGATAGAGATAATAGAAAAATTTCATCGCTGTCTCGGCGTCCCGCATATTTCTAATCAAATAATGGACATAATTAAATTGCATTGTGGCCATGAAACTTTCGAAATTACTATTCTCACCTGAATTTCTGACTTTCTTGAAGAAACTTTCAATTGTTTGCTGAACTTGCGTCGCCTCTGAAATCGGCCAGGTTGGATAACCTAGCATTCTTGCCGTTCTCAATAAATGAAGCTCTGAGTTTTTATCCAATGATTCAAGAGCTTCTTTTCTTGAATCATGAATCATAGCCGATAACTGTCGCACCTCAAGCATGCCCGGCCCTACATTCGCAACATCACATAAATTGAGCACCATCAAATCCGTGAGGACATTCTCTACACGATCTTGACTTACCCCTGCAAGAAGCGCACCTGGACTGCGCTCCCCTAAATAAAGATCCCCAAAATAGGTATGATTGGCAACGCCAAACACAACCGCATCCGGCCTACCATTGTTAAACCCAAGATTTTTTAGAAGATCACGGGAAAGTTCCTCTCCCTGAACCCAATGACCATCTATAAATTGAAGAGGGACCTTTCCATAATCATGCAAAATCACCTGAAGCCACAGATTCTCGCGATTCTGTCGAGAGGCATCTGTATCAGCTAAATAAGTCTCACGATATCGATCACGAACTTGATCAAGAAGAAGCCGCTGGGCCTCTCCAAATGGCGGGGTTCCATTTTTTCTTCTTCTGTTGAAATAGTTGAAAATATCTTCGTCGTATTGATTATCATCCGATAAAGCCCATCTTTCTAATAGGACAAGGGCCTCCATCACTCCCTGGTTATGCGTAAGTCCATCCAGCTGCCGTCCATCTTCTAGCCTCCAGGCCGAACCGCCGGTCCAGTTACTCAAGGCTGATAGACCACTAATACCGTTGATGAAAGTTGCTAAATCATCGATGGAAGTTGTCCCCTCATGAATACCAACCAGAAGTTTTTTGAACTCTGTCTTGTCAACAATGTTAATACTTTCATGAATCTTTTTCAGAACCACTTTAATATCTTCAGTGAACTGTAATCTTTCTTCATAAGTCGTAGCTTGTTTGAGCTGACGCTGATATTGAGCAATTGCCTTATTCCATGTTTCTCTTCTAATTCTGAGAGCATTCTGCATTTGTGTGGTAGTGCTTGCAACTTTTGAGGACACTGGTGATTCTGAAGGTGTCGGTAAAACATCACTCTGACCAGAACCTCCCTCAAACGTAAGAAGATCTTCTTCAAATTCTTCTAATGTTTGAGGTTCTTGACCAACCCCTGTAACCCCTCCATCTTCCCTTAGTATAAGGGGAGGGTTTTCCGCTCCTAGATCAGGTGAAGAGTTTTCTTCCCCTACATTATCAGTCCCCCCTCTTAAGTTAAGAGGGGCTGGGGGAGTTAATTGAACATAACTATCTATAGGATGAGAAAGACCGTCAGAAGTCGTGGCCAAGCCTCCCGAGTCTGTAGGACCAGAAGGCGCCGGTGGAAGAACTGGCCCACTTGAAGCTGGCCCCGAAGAACCCTGGCCACCTAAAGGTGCTTTACTCCTCGCCCGAGCGGCTTCAAATTCCTCTTTAGAAATAAGATATCCTTCAATCCTTGATGGAGGATCACCCATATGTAACCTCGGATAGATTTGACCATAAGTTAAATCTCCATTCATCAAAAAACAAACATATAAAGTTTTATCCGCGGCAAAAAACTCGAATAGATCGCCCTGATCAATCTCTACTGATGAATTTTGACTGAGTACAATCCTCAAGAAAGAACCTATCCGATCTTCATGAGCGCTCAATCTAAACCCCTCAATGGCATCTGGTGAAATTCGTTGAATAGCCTCTTCAATGTTGTCATAGGTCATGGGATGAACAAGGCCACCTTCCACCTTTTTTGAAGGAGGCGTCGAAGGAGCTGGTAGACGAACTGGCCCACGTGACGATGGGGCTGGTCCTGTCCCTTGAGTTGGTTTTAAATTCCAAAACATTCGGATAATGGCTTCGGGGCCGTCGAAAGTAATAGGGATGCCATTGGTATTGTGCTGTCGAGAATCTGTAAGTGTAACTCGATAAGGATAAGTTATATTGTTTATATTATAAAATGGCCCTGATCCACCATAGAAACCTTGACGATGAATGAGCATCGGTAAAAAATTTGCAAAATCTATCTCTTCATCTGTATTGATTTTTTTTACTTTGTAAGACATCTTTCCCAAAAGAGTAGAATGACCAAAAGACTGTAATCTCTTATCAATATCGCCATTTGCAGAAATCTCAAATTGCATGCCGTTAAATGTAAATTGAGCTGTTCCAGAAGTTTTTCCATCTCTAAACAAAGCCTCCATCGCCTCAAATAAAGGTCTTGCTAAATCTTCGTCCCCAAATCTATACCTTCTCACAAACTCCGCATCCTGGGCCAATAAATGGTCCAGAGCCGTCGTCTGAGCCAAAAGACCCTGCGACTTCATCTGATGCTCCATCATCTTCAATCGTTGCCTGGCCAGCTCAGTCCCTTCCACTCCAGATATGGCCACCCAATTCCAAGCAGCCTCCTTTACACGGTTCCAGGTTAAAACATCTGTAAATTTTGGATCAGCCGCCAATTTTCCCATCTCTCCACTTCGGCCATCTTCGCCGTAAATTTTAATGAGAAGCTTGACCTTTTTCGCTCTCAAAACCTCACGGTAATTTTCAAGTCTCCGCCTCTCTTCAGGAGGAATCACAGACTGTTCTAATGTTTTTTGAATAACTTCGATGGTGCCATCCACCTCCGTTAATTCTTTAATGATTTTGCGATATTTTACCCAAAGGAGCCACGCCGTCTGATTTCTTTTCCAAAATTGATTCGCTTCTTTCCATGTTGTCCTAAAAGACTTCCATATCCCATATCTTTTTAAATTCTGACGATAGACCTCTCTAAACGAAAATTCCTTTTGAGTCTGGAGGAAAAAGCGTAAACGCTCCTCGAAATTGAGTTTATCATAAGCATCGCCATCCTCTTTCCTAAGAGGTGTACCAGCATGTGTTAAGAGAGCCCGATCCAGTGGACTCCAAAAGTCAAGATCGTTAAGCAGGCCTTTAAAAGCTGATTGATTATTTTCGCTAAATTTTCCTTTTCTCACCTCGATCTCACGTATTTCAGGAGATTTTTCATGTTTCTCCCAAAACTTCGCTTCATCCTGGAATAAAATTGTCTCTGAAAATTGATAAAGCTCTGCTTCAAGCGATCCATTCGCCATATTCATTTGATGATCAAATTCCTTTCGCCGTAAATCCAAGGCGTAGAGATAGAGCCTCATGCGATCCCGCATCGAAAGTCCTTTTTTCATCGAGATAAAAAGAACTGCCTCTCGAAGTCTTGCATCATTGTCCGCGTGAAGATTATTTTGGTTCTCCTCAACCCAGTCGTTGAGGGCCATTTTTGCGAATCGAAATTGATTTTCGTCAAAATCTGGCGCTCGGCCCGTGACGGCCTCTTGCCTAGAGACATAAGGGCCAAAGATAAAAGAGAGCACCATGATGGGCCAACCTAAGAGAAGACTGGAACGGTCCACCAGATTGAGTCCAACGAATGCGGCAATGCCCACACCAATCGCGGGCGGCACCCGCTCCACGCGGTAAGGATCCCAAATGGTTGGATAGCGCTTCTCAAGATAAAAAACCACGTCTTTGGAGGGGACCCAGACACCGGGAACACCGGACTTCATATCCCGTGTCACAACGGCCGCATTATAAGGCCTTGAATAAACAAAGGTAAGGTATTGGGCCGTTGAGCGCCAGACCTCTTCAATCATGGTCCAGAAGGCATTAAGATTATAACGACCGACTTCCGTAAAATAAGCAAAGAAGGCGATGGGGACGGCATAGTGCATGGCACTCCAAATCATTTTACCCAATTCAATGGTTAACATGTCCGCCCGGGATTCTCTCATGAACTCAACTGCGACATCTCCCAAAGCAACCCCATGAAAAAGGGAAAACCAGGAGGCCAACGCAATCAAACCTAAAATGAAGGCGGAGGAAAGGAGGGCCATCATGCGTGGTTTATTTTCAGAGGTGAATATCCTCTGGTGAATCACCCAGAGCCCAAAAATCACCATGACGACAGCGGCCCTCAAATCCCCGAAGGCCTGGAGGGTATATTTTCCCAGCGGACCTAAAGCCAATCGAACAGGAGATCCAATTCCCGGTACCATATAGAGATAAGGCATCGCAAAATAGGCCGCGAGAGGAAGAGCAATCGTTAAAATAAGTTTGACAATTCCTCTGCGTGTCAAAAAAACCTTTCTTAACGCATGCAAAAACTCCTCACGATTGTTCAAAATGCCCCTTACCACTAAACTTCCCACAGCGAGAAGACATATCGCCGGAGCCAATGGAAAATTCCAAGAAATCAAAATGACAAGTGCTTCGATACCGATCACGATTTTGCCGGTCGTCATCAGTTTGTCGGATAATTTTCCAACTCGCCAGGCCCTTGCAATTTTTTTCGCGGGCTTTTTCAGGAGCTGATAAATAAAAACAGCGCTTCCAATCAGTTGAAAATAAGAGGCATGAAAACCTAAAAGTTTGTCTAAAATCTCAAATCCGCCTTTGAAAATTTCCGCATCGCCCAACGCGATCCCCAACACCACAGGAATAACCGTGGCCAAATAATTCCAGTTCATCACCAAGAAATTCCAGGCAATTTTTTTTAACTCAGGGCCTGTCGGACGATGCATCATGATGAAATAAGCTATTCCTACAATAGCAATGCCCATCGCCAGACCAGCAAGGGGAATCCAAAGGGTGGCCAAACTAGCCCCATTCATCCAAAACGTCGTTAAGGCATAATGAAAAGGAATGGCGATAAATTTTGCAGGCCAGGCGTATTCAATCCATTTGGGAATGGGCCCGGTACGAGTGTAAGTGGCAGGTTTGCTGCCAATAGCGTTAAAAAGCCATTTTGAACGAAGACCCTCAGGCTCACCATTCTCACCATAAGTGATCATACGAGCGAGTGGCCTTAACCAGGGATGGATTTCCTTCATCGGTTTGGGAACCTTTTCGTTATAACCTACATAATTCCTCTCCGCCACAATTCGGACTCCCTTCGGTGTCGGGGCCAGTCCAAAAAAGACGGCGACAAAGATCATATTTCCAAGCCAGGGGAGCTGCGTTTCACGAAGGCCGGGGATTTGGGTAAAAATAAATCCTAAGATCAAAAAGATGGCAAAAGAAGGTTCTGAAAGAACACCCCTTAAATTATCCTCGACCCCTTTTCTTGTTTCTTCTCCTCCTTCCTGAGGGGTTTTAAATCTTGTTTGAGCTTTTGGCCAGGCATCCGGAACCCCCAGGAACCAGTCAAGCATGGTCCAGAATCCGGAAAAGGCCGTATTCATATAATCCTGAATCTTTAAATCTCCACGGAACCAGCGCTTAAACTTAATCAACATCTCTTCCTTACGGGCATTGGCCTCTTCTACCATGTACACATCTTCAAGCAACATGGCCCGGCCTAACATGGCCTCCCAAACGTCGTGGGAAAGGGCATCGGTCGCGATGGCCTCTTTATCACGAATGTCTGAAAGATAGCGACTCAGGCTAAAAATTCCCTTCCCATAAAAGGGCGAGGCGCCATACACCCTTTGTACATTTCTCATGGTGTAAAACATCATGTCTTGACCATAGGAATTAAGTTGAGCAAATTTGCTCTGACCCGCATTGGGGAAAATAATGACGGGCTGTCCAATGGCGTATTCATTACCTTCCATGAGCTCGGCCGCCATCTGGGCAATACCGATTTTGAGCATGCGCCGGTACCAGGCATTGTCCACGTCACCATGGGGTGCAAATTGAACGCGGTAGGCCGGTTCCATAGGATCGCCGGCAAGGCTTTTTACAAAGGCGCCCTCAGTAGGCCGATAAAGGAATCGGGAATATTTGGACAAGATTTCTTTATCTTCACTCGGTCCGGGTCGAGGATCGAGAACCTCATACTCACCCACCTTCGCTACACGGCGAACATCTCTAAAGAGGCTGCCATCCGGCTTTCGTTCGATCACAACGTCTACCAAATCGTCATCCTGAAGATTTAATTGTGTCAATTTTGACTTTAACGAAGGATCATTGAGGAGGCCCTCTTTCACCTGTTTTGGCAGCTGTTCTAAAATCTCTCCCCAAGTCATCACTTCAAAACCCTGAACAATAAAGCCT
This sequence comes from Chlamydiota bacterium, assembly GCA_016178055.1. NCBI lineage: Bacteria > Pseudomonadati > Chlamydiota > Chlamydiota bacterium. The sequence goes on from JACOUC010000003.1 coordinate 9,264, forward strand.
CCAGGAACTTTAAGACTTTTACGACCATTGCCACAGGCATTCTCCAAAGGATCCACTTCTCCTCTAACCCTATAGCCCCTCGAAAAGGCAAGCAATTCTTCATAGTCATTTTTGGCTGCCACCTTAACGGCCCGATGAACCCACTGGCTATTTTCGTAAAAGAGCATGATTTTAACCAGGTCTGTTTTGTCAGGATCATCGACGTCTTCACGACCCTCGATGTGAAGGCCCTGAGGAAGCTCGCTTCGGATAAAATAGGCATCTCCCTCATCCACCAAAAAGCCATCTTCCACCTCTTTAAAATCACTGACATCATCCAAGGGAAACATTCCTTCAGGAAGCCTGTCTTTTTTAATCATAAAATTTTTCTCTAAACCCGTCTTGGCAAAACTAAAGGCATGACGATTTCCGTCAAATCCCTGCAGGAAGAATTTTTGCTTCTCTTCTTCCGTCATCAACCCCTGTTCCACAGACACGTCTAGGTCATTGGGCTTGAGCATCCCCCAAAACGTCATCATCGGATCCACACGCCGCAAATCCTTTCCAAAGAATTCGCCGCGGACAATTTCGCCATCTCTAGATTTTGCAAGAGACATGGATAGTTTTTTGAGATGTTCCAAGGCCTTCTTATCCCTATTTTCAAACACGTCTATTATTAGATCCTGATCAGGGACATCTCTTTTTTCTATATCATCTAATTTTGCGATCACTTCCCTAAGATCATTTGTACATTTTTCAATATCTTTCTTCGTCGATTTATTATCGTTAACTAATTTTTTCAATTCATCAAATTTATCCCTGAATTTATTTAAATTGTCTATTCTATTTTTTGTTTTTGTTGATTGCACAAACATCCCTGTCGTCTCCGTGGCCTCAAAAGGCGTATCCGTGCCCAGAAAAGACCAGGCGCTACCACCTCTTAAAAGGCCGCGGACGTTTTCTTCAATCACCACATGTCCCTTTTGCTGTAATTTTTCGGCCGCGGCCCTCACCAGCTCGGGGGTAGCCACCGCGATTCCTTCATAAATCAAAGATCCATCGATATTATAGACATCAAAAACATTGATTTTTGTTTTTAAAACGTTAAAAATCTCCTTTTGAAATTGAAGAAAATCCGTGCCTAAGTCTAACTTAGAAAAATCTTTTACGTTTCTCAATTTTTCCAAAATTGTTCCGTCTTCGCTGATGTATTTTTGATGAATGAGTTCCTCCCAAAGACTCTGAATATGCAATCTTAAATTTTTGAAATCGTCTTTCTGAACCGTTCTTTCTTCCATATCATACCAACCTGTTTCATTGGGAGAACCGAAGCCGGTATTGATCCAAAGTTTCCACTCGCCCGCGGGATTTTTTCGAATGGTGTAAAATTTTTTCTGGGCAGGCGCCTCGTCATGTTTGACCACTTCTCCCTTATCCACATACATCAGGTCCCCTTCTCCCAAAATATAATTATCTGAGGTCTCCTTGATGTCGTTATAGGCCCCGCTTCGAATTTCATAACGACTGTCCGAGCCACGACCCAGGCGATAATAAGGGCTAGTGAACTGGACATTCGTTTCATTCGTCCCATCCTGACCCAAAAGATCATTTTCAAGACCCATGGTCATTTGCCCGGGGTAATAAATAACCTGCCCATCCTTATCGAGGGCAAAGCCCTGCTTATTCACTTCCAAAACTTCTATGCTCCCATCCGACTTGACATAATTGAGTCTTTTAATGATTTTATGGGTCATACCATTTAAGGTAACAGGCTGGCCATAGGCATCTTTAATCAGATTTCCATCCAATTGAAGAATCAAATCCTCACCCCAATACTCTTTCAAGTCCATCAAATCAGGAATCCCCCGAGAACCGTATTCCATACGTTCGGGCTGTCGAGGATCTGATTTTTCACGGTAGGCGAGTCTCTCCCTGAACTTTTCCCATCCCCAGTTTCCATCCTCATCCTTTTTCCAAATATAAAAAGCGCCGCGATCCCGTTTTAAATAAATTTTGCGTTTTTCAATCACCGTTCTTTTCCCGACCTTCACCTTCACCTCGTACTCCTTTTCAAAGGTTTCAAAGGCTTCGTAGAAAACATCACTTGAAATGGTTTCAGCCTCTTCTTTTTTGAGAACTTTCCATTCCCCACTCGTTTCAACAGGGACGTTTAACTCAAAATCTGAAAGAAGAACAGCACCTGTATTAGAATCAATCTTAACAAGACCAAAGTCTCCTTCAACCAGCGCCTTTTTAATCCCGGCGGTATAAGTGTCATTGGGCAGTCCATCAAAACCTCGAACCGCCGTGAGTGATTCAATGTCCACCCCATATTGAATCCCCAAATCAACGAGTCTCTGATGACTGGCATAGGCAAGACGGTTAATGGCTTCTTTTAAAGCAACACTCCTTCGGCTGGGACGTGTTCGGGTTCTCCCAAATTCGTCCCAGAGTCCTTCCGCATCAATCCCTGCAAGCACTTCCGAGCGTTCGATCACTTCATGATTCAAAACGATTTCAAGATCATGCTGATTATCCAGAAGCGCAACATCCAGAAAGATCTGATCACGTCCCAAAGAGTAATGGGCCTTTTGATTCTTGATAAAAAGAATATCCATCCCCTTTAATCTTTCCTGAACCTCTGGCTGAAGCGCTTGAATGGCTTTTCTTAAAACAGCCAATTTTTCTTCTTTCAATTTTACTTTCTGATCTTCCTTTTTAATTGCTCCTTCCATTTTCTTTCCAGGAGTATAGCGCATTCTTTCTTTGAGTGTTCGACGCTCGTAAAAACCAAATTTGCCTTCTCCATTGATCGCGACCACCGTTTTGGGTTTGAGAAGAACCTTTTCCAGAGAAGTCCCATCGATTTTAAAATATTGACCGTTCCCATCTTTAAATTGGAAACCTGCCACTTCTCCATTTTGATTTTCGACAGGTTCCGTCTGAAAATCTCCGTTTCTTCTTAAAAGCTGCATTTGGGGAAACCCGTTGGCATCGGGAAAGCGGCGATAAAGATCCCCATTTAAAACCACCAGCTCCTGCTTGATGCCTCGACGATCCGTATATTCCACCACCTGATTGGGATCAACCCCAAAGCGGTCCATCTGGGCCTTTTTGCGTTCATCCTGACTGGCTGTGGTATAACGAAATGGACTAAAAACCCCGCGGTATAAACTTTCAAAAGCATCTTGAAGAACGCCGGGTTTCTTCAAGTGCTTATCGCTCATATAGCGGTTCATCAAACCAAAGGGGCTTTCTCCAAATTTTCTTTGAAGTCCCCGAATTCCTTCAAGATGCTTGGCTATAACCTTCTGATGTTTGCTGGCCGCCTGAACAACATACATCATTTTAAAATGATCTCGTGGGTCAGGGGCATAGAGAACGTCTCTGGCGCCCGGTTTGCGGTTCCTTAACTCATCGGTCATGCCCCTGATGCGTTTCTGAATTCCCTGGTCAAAATACGTGATGGGAAAAACCTCCCAGGGATTACGTTCTTCATCCGGGTCCACCATCTGGACCTCCCAACCTACCTCCATCTGATCAATTTTAGAACGGGTGATCTCATCAAAATCTTCTCTCGTGATCCCTCGAGTATATTCTCCATCTTCTGTCAGTTTCATTCTGAATGTCCCATCGGGAACCTTTTTCACCCAGATTGCACGACGTTTGACCCGAACTTCGCCATTTTCAGCCACCTTTAGCAAAATGAAATTGGCGTTGGTTTCGTACTGCTCGCGGAAGGTATCAACCGACTCCTCAATGTAATCAATGGTATCGTTAACGATATAAAGAGGAATGAAATGAGCCGCATGGGCCCAACCGGGAATCCTGCCAGTCCCCTTAATTTGTTCTTCCATCGGCCACTTGGTTCTCTGGGAAAAGATATAGACAATCGAGCTCACCACCAACATGGCGGTGGTCACCGTAAGATAAATAAAAACAACCGTGATCAACATGGATAAAATGGGTACGGACGCCCCGTAAGAAACCGTAGAAAATGCGTAAACCCAGGTCAAAGAAAGGTTGATGGCATGAATTCCGATGTTATAAAAATCAACTTTTAAATCGTTGATAGCCTCCGCATATTTTTGATGTCGTCCTTTATATTCATCGACTGTTACATTCCTGTCCTTCACCCTTTTTCGGGCATATAAAAAGGCCGAGATATGTTCAGGAAGACCGACCAAGCGCTTGAGGAAATAAACCGCAAACGCAACAAAAAAGCCAATCAGAAGAATGGCGTTGGCCCCCGGTAAAGCGCCCGGAACCATGATGGAGAGTAACGCAATATAAAGTCCGGGAAGACCAAAGGCAAATAAAGTTCTCAAGCTCTTCAGGGTTGAAAAACCCCAGAGGGCTACAATCACCGTAAGCGTTGTCGAATCCGCTCCTGCATAAATTAAATAAAGGGTTACGATTCTTAAAACGGGGCCAAGGATTTGGCCAAGCCAGCCAACGCCTAAAAACTTTCCCAAATCCTCCCGTGCCCAGGCCCACTTTTTCTGGAACCAATTCGTCAGGCCAATCCCTACGACAAAGGAAATGGGAACACCCAGGGCAAGAAAACTGGAGAATCCGCTGATGGCAATGACCCGAAAAGCACCCCTTAATCCCGATAATAGAGTCTCGTCAATTCCTAAGAGAAAAGGAATCATGAGTCCCAACCCTAAAAATAGAAAAGTGCGCAAAGCACCCAAACTCATTCTTAACATGGCAGGGCTGCTCTGACTGAGCGTACCTTCTTTTTGCTGGTCTCTAAGTGCACGTCTTGCATTTAAATTAGCAGCGATAATTGAAATCAGAATGCCGGCAACAAAAATCAATTTATAGGACCAGAGAAGGCTCAGATCTTCATATAGGAGATATGAAAAGATGGAAGCCAGTAAAAGGACAAAGGAGGCGAAAAAAGTGAGTCCGAAAAACCGATGAACCACCTTTTGAAGCCGTATTCCAAAGGGTTTTTTAGAGGCTTTTTTCTTCCACTTAGCAAAAACCTTGAAGAAGTGGCCTGCTTTTCCACTCTTAAGATATTCGGCTGATTTTGAGCTTCCAATCCATCGTGCCCATTGCCTCAAGAGAGATGTCTTTGGAGTCCACACCCCACGACGTGAGATTCGCCCTATCCTTTTTTCAAAATCTGTACAAGAAAGAATCAGAATATTTTGGGTCTCTTTCACCCATTCAGAATTTTGATCACTTTCAGAAAAATGCATTAAAAAGGGAGCTTCCGCCTGATCTGGATGCTCTTGCCGATACGCATCTACAGCGTCTAAAAGCGCTTCATAAAGGGTCTCCCTGAGACGGTTCCTTTCGCCCCTCGCCCGATAATCCACCAAGGTATCCAGGATTCTCTCTTGGACAAAAGTTAAAAAGGTACGTTCAGCATTTCCACGCGTTTCTGTTAAATTATCAGGTCCTTCAATTTGGGAAGAGGTCATTGTAAAAGTAGCTGTATTGAAAGCATCTGAAGATGTGATCGAAAAAATATCGGCAAGCCCCGCTCTAATTCCTGAATCATTCAAAAATCCCTTATCTTGGTATTCATTTCTTAACTGGATAACAGGATCAACGGGACGGCTTTGAAGCAAATTGACGCGAATCACAGGCAAATTCTTTCTTAACAACGTAAAAAAACCCCAGCGACCGCGACTGGGTGACTCGTTGGTCTGCCTAAGTGAAGCGTCATTGCGAGGAGCGTAGCGACGAAGCAATCCCAGCAAATACCAGATTGCTTCGCCCTTCGGGCTCGCAATAACATTGCGTAATAAATTAATGCGTATGCCAAGACGGTGGTCTTCAGTGGAAGACCCTGACGGCGGAAGTGCGTTTCCTTCGACCTTCGTCCTTCGACCTTCGTCCTCTCCTCCCTCTAATCTTTTCCTCGCGAGACTTCTAAAAAACGCAACCAGTATGCCGAAAAATCCAACAAGAATCCCAAGAAATTTTAGAACTTCTTTCACCCGATTAGGAGATTCTTGTAACACTTCGTGATAAAGACGGGATCTTTTTTCAAAATCAGAAGAGAAAACTAAAAGACCTTTTTTAATATCTTCAGATTTCTCTTCCACAGAATAAAGATTATAATATTTAGAAAATTGAGGATACTTCCCTCCAAATTCAGAAATCGTTTTCAATACACTTTCGTAAAGAACTGATCCAAAATCTCCTTCAGCTCCGCTTTCTCGATATTGGGTAAGGGTTTTATAAAGATTTTCATGAGCCAATTCTAAAAACATCATTTCCGGCCACTCTGAGCCTTCGGGAAGAGGTCTATATTTTAAGGGAACTCCTAAAAGCTCTGAAAGCTTAAGTCTAACTTCTGGATTCTTTCTAAAATTCTCATACTGTTCCCTCACCCACGCACGAGCCCTTTCCAAATGAGCGGCGTAATCCAATGTCTGATTATGGACGATGACTCGGCCAAGACGCATTTCGTCATAAAGGCTCAGGCGATAAAGGAAATCCAATAAATCATCTATATTATCTTCCGGATGGGTCATTCCATACTGCTGCAAGAATTCTCGAATCCGACCATAATCCCACCCTGTAGCACCCACCGCCTGAGTTTTGAATAATTCATACATTTGCTCCTGACGAACCTTTTCTTCATCGGCTCGATCAACCGAGTTAGTCACCTTAAGTTTAAGAGTAGCCAGTTCATTTTTCTGTGCATATTTTGACCATTTCCCAAGTCCAATTCGATGAAACATATTTGTATTGCCCTTGTCAGAAATAGCAAGAAGTTCCTTGAGACGCTCTTTAGCCTGAAGCTGGCGATAATGGCGATTTTCAGGATCTGGAACAAATTCAAGTGGGTTTCTGGAAATTGAAAATCCTGAATACCATAAAATGAGCATCAAATCCATTTCCTCACCTGAATCCTCCTTGAAAAACGCCCTCATCTGAAGATGGGTTCTCTTTTCCAATTCTTTTGTGACTTTTCCTGCTGCAAAAATAGTTCCTGTATTAATGGCGATCGCCTTGTCGAGCCATAAGCGAATCTCATAGGGCTGAACGTTATATTCAATCGCATTTTCAACCGCGACAGATAACAACTCTTCATACTGCTGATCCGTCAGTCCCAATTTGGGAATTCCAGCAGAAAATTGTTTTGCTTTTTCTTCAAATATCTCCCTAATCGCTTCCATTTTTTCTTTTTTCTCTCTTTCTCCCTCAAGTTTTTTAGGCGGTCTTCCAATCACGCCCAAACCTAATCTTGCGCTCGCCTGCCAAAGAACCTCTTCAAAGGAGGGAAGCGGTTCTTTAACGCCCTCTCTTTCAAAAAGAGCCTCTATTCCATCATAGGTTTGAATCGCAAAATTGATCCACTGATCCAAATCATGAAAAGAAAGCCCCCTTGCAATGGCCGCGTCACCCACAATATCAATTCTAATCTCGTCCCATTTCTCATGAAGCGTCAACCGAGGCTCAATCCACTTGCGATAGGCGTGGATCATCCATTCCCGCTGAGCAAGTTTTCGAATCACGTCATCGACACGCTTTCCAGCCTTCATGATTTCATCACCTGTGAAGTAGCCTGGGCGACCGAGCTCTGTCATCACCGCTTTATGAATTTTTTCCATCTGTTCATCAGTCGGTGTAAAGCCAAGCAACTCCACAATCCCTTTTACGCTGTCTTCTTTGCTTCCATGAATCAAAATATTGCGAAGCTGGTCTTGAGAGTATTTACCTTTTAAAAAATCTACTCTGGGATGATAGTAGTAGTGGCGAATTCCTGTCTCTTCAGGTTTCCAGCGAACGAAGGGCGTTGGGAAACTCACCGCTTTATAAGCTTCTAAAACATAAGCCAACTGGGTCAAGTCATCATTCAATTCTTTTGCTTTTCCCAAGGACATCGGATCTTTTCCAAGATGATCGCTAACGGCTTGAGCTTGTTCTGGAGTAAGAATGGGAATTTTATTTCCGTCACTATCCTTTACTCTCTCATCCAGTAGAAAAATAAGGGCGGTCACTCGATAATTGTTTTCAAGAAAAATGCGAACATCTTCATCTCGATACCCTTCTAAAAAAACCTTATCAAAGAGACCACTCAAAGATCCGGTCGAAAAATGATAACCCCGATACATATCCGCCCCATCCAAAAGAAGTACCGCTTGATCTGACTGGCCTTGAGTATAAAGTTCTATTGCATGTCTAAGCGTACGATCCTGATCCGTAAAAGGTTCAATCAAAAGATGCGCTGTTGCTCTATCTCCCTCCTGGACCCTTCGCAAGGCCTCACGAATTACGTTGTCCTCTTTACAAAAATCTCTTAATTGTTGAAAGGCCTCTCCCGGATGATCCTTAAACAAATCAAAAATCTCATTTATTTTTTTGATATCCTCTGGAGTAAATGGCTTCAAAGCCCTTTGTTCTAGACTCGCCTCCCAAAGATTGGCCCGTTTAACTCTTAAAAGAGCCTCCTGACTTGCAATTTTTTGTTTTTCCCTGATATCGAGACGCCGAATTTCCTCCAGGACCTTGCGAGCTGTCTCCCAATCTTTCTGAGTGGGATTGTTAATCCTCTCCATAATAATTTCTCTTAAAGAGTCTCGCAATCCATCAGAAAGCTCACAAATGATTTCACGTAAGGGGCGTGTCAGATCTAATTTTGCCAAGTCAGGTCCTAGAAGTTGAATAAGTCCATCTTCCAAATCAAACTCTACACCTTGCATTTCATTAATCCGAAATACAGCCCGATCACGCGGAACACCGCTATCGACTAAGGTGTTATAAAATTGAACTAATTCTCTTACCTCTTCATAGGAAGGTGCCCCTTGACGTGTAACTTTGAGAACGGTCCTGAAACTTCGGAAATTATTTCCTTCTCTTTGATAAAGATTTCCTGAGGATGCCCAATAATTAATCCACTCCGGCTTCTGTTGCCATACCTCTCTAATCTTTCGAAGCATACGATCCTTCATGCGTTCATTGGAAAGCCCTACTTCTTTTCTAAAATAATTAACCAGAAAAGAAAGCTCATAAAACTGATCGACCGTATAGCCCAATTCTTCAACCAGAAAAATCTGAAGGGCCTGTGCAACCCTGAACCAATTTTCAACATCGTGCTCATCCTGTGAGTTGACTTCAATGGATTTAACAAGCTCGCTTTGAGCGTTGGCCGTAAGCGGCACCCATATCGCATCGTTCAAAGCAGAGATTTTAAAAGCTGTTTTCTTGGTCTCCCGCCAGGCCTGCAAACATTTTTCAACAGGATCAGATTCTACTTTCCCTAACCCCTTCGCACGATCTATCAAACCCTCTGTCAAACCCTTTTTAGGCTTTGCCTCCTGCCATACCTTCTCCAAATTCTCCATCAAAACATCAAACGCAGCGGTATTTCGATTGCTTTCTTTTCCTTGTTTCAAGGCTTCAGAGATTGATTTAAGATTTCCAAAAATCTCACTCAGCTTCGAATCATCGCCAATGACATCTTTTATTCCATCCAAGGCCTGATATAAATTTGCTCTCAATGGAGCTCCCTCTTCACGAAGCTTTTTTAAGCTCTCGCCCCGATGCTGATAGAAGGCGATGATGGACGTACGTTCTTCACTTAAATCCTTGGCCCTATAACGCAAATGATAATCCCCGATATCCCAAAAACTGTAAGTCCCCTGATCCACTTGATCCAAATAAACACCCAATTCACCTACCTCAATTTCGGAAGGAGCCATCAGGGGATCTGTAAAAATATTTTCAGGAAGCCCCGTACTTCCCGCTAACTGGGCCAAGATCTGACTCTCTAAATTTCCATTCGCCCGAGCATAAAGGCTATGACTAGCTCGGATGTAGGTTTTCGCTCTAAAATAAGTGGAAACTTGATCATGAATTTTACCCGTGCTTCTAAAGTCATGGCGAGTCCAGCCTTTTTTAAAGAAATATTCCCCGAAAAAGATAATCTCATTTGGAGTGAGCTCCACATCTTCACGTTCAATCTCCAAAATCATCAACACAAATCTTAAATATTCTCTCCCGTGATTTCCCAGAGAAAGGTCGGTAATCCGAGGAGCTAAAATGGTCTGATAACCTGCTATTATTTTCTGAATCTCCTTAACATCTTTTTGCTGAACGGCAAGATCAAGATTTGTTACAATTTGTTCTGCCTCTTTCTCACTAAGGCCAGCTCCTTCAACAAAAGCCTTTACAAGCCATTCACGGCCTTTTTCAAAAAGAATACGTCCCTGCAATGGATCAAGCAAAGTCTGGAATAATTTTCCCTGTAAATAACTCTTAGAACTTTCATTGGCCTTGATGGTTTCAGCCATCGCATCCAGCCTTCGGGCCATCACCGAAAGGCCCTGATCATCGATGACCAGATGAAATAAATCGAGATACTCTTTTAAGAGCGGGCTCAAATTAAAATCATCTGCAATTTTCTGCCAATTCAAAGAGGGAAGTGGAAGAATCAGGAGCGCTTTTGCATCCCCCTTTTTAAGCGCAATATAAACCGCCTCTTCAAGATCTGGTCCCAAAATATTCTTTAAGATAAATCGATCCTGAGTCGATAGAGACGTGGCCAACCGGGCCAGTCTAAAAAATTCTGCCCCTGTCGTATGGCCTTCTCGCCATAGGGTCCGAACAAAAGCCAGTGCTATTTCAGTTCTCTGAAACCCCTTCCAGAAGGAGAGAATGCGTTCTCTCTCCCTCACCTTTGGACGATCATCAAGATTATGACTCAATTGATCAAGCGCCGCCTGAGCCTCCTCACAACGCATGGCCACATCCTTTAGGAAAAGGTTCACAGCCTGCTCGATCTCAACCAAATCATGTCCTTCTAAATCCCATTTTCTCAAGAATTGATCCACATGACTGACAAGAAAATAAGTGATTTGCTTCCATTCCTCTTTCGTATAGGTCTTTCTTCGGCCCGTTTCGGACAAGGCTCTTAAAGCCTTAAGTCCACTCACTTCCTTCTCGTCAGCTCCTTTTACTTTAAGAAAGTCCCAGTTGATATACGCGATCTTTTCAAGAGCCGCTAACTTTTCATCGGTTAAATAAATCCCGGCTAAACTTTGAGCCTTTTCGACATCGCCTTTGAGATAAAGCTGAGAAACCATGGTCGCAATCATCGCAGGATCGGTCAGTGTCCAAATCACTTTTCCCAAATAACCATTCATATTTTCATTGGACCATTCATCCTGAGTGGTATCTGGCCGGTCTCGCAATTCAAACATGGCGGAATAAACAAAAAGAATACCCATTTGATCCATATTTTGAGAATCAAGAACAGCCAGTGATTTTCCTTCTTCAGGTTTTACTCCAAAAAGAGAAAGGATTTGAGGCATGTTAGAAAGCGAGGAAATTTCAGGATAATCATTCATGGCTCTTCGACCTCCCAAGCGCACCATGCGCCGATGAATTTTAAGAAGTTGATCAGGGGTGAGTGCCCTCATCGTCCCCGTCTTCACCCAAGGCGAAATCTTTCCCATACTTTTCGGATTCCAAAAACTAAATTTCTCACCTGGAGTGGGACCTTCTGGATCGCTTAAAACCTCGGTGTAACGAGGAAGTTCCTTGAGATACTTTTTAAATTCAGCCACCTTCAAAGGGGACCCTTCAGCTAAATATTCTCGATCCCACTTCTCCCAAAACATCAAAAGAGACTGAACCATGCGAGTTAGAATAGCCTGATATTCAAGTTGGACCATCTCTTCAAATTCTTTGACTGAGCGTTCATATTCTTGACGTTTATCCCGATTGGTGGTTCCATCACGTTTTTTAATGAATTCTTTCGCCATTTCTCTAAAATAACGTAATCGTCTCGTGTCCGATTCAAAGGATAAATCAGTCAACAACTCATCAACATTGGGAATATAATAAATATCCCAGAACTCAGGCCCAACAATAGCCCCCATTCTTTGAACCATGGCCATGGCTTCCTCAGGCGATTCTCCTTCCTTAATAGCATGATTGTGAATGGCTGTAATGACGCTTTGGCTAAGATAATCGGTCGAAATCCTTAAGTTCTTTCCTTGATGAATCGTTTGATAGAGCGCTTCTGCCGCAGGACGATATCTATTTTTTTCAAACTTAAGCTCTCGTCCATCTTTTAAAAGCATCACCGCCTTGGCAGCCTTTTCTTCAAAGCGCTTATTCGCCCGAATGTCCGACGCCCGGTCTTCGACACTGGAATAATTATTCTCGTAAGACCTCTTCCAGCGTTCGAACATACGATCAAGATTAACACCAGCTTCTAAAGTTTTTGGAAAAGGGGGTTCACTTCTCCTCATCATGCCCATTCGAACAAGAATATCTATCAAACCGAATACCTTCAAATTTCCATAAGGAGAACCAAATTTCTTAGAAGCCATTCCAAAACTGCGATCATCCCTCAAAAGCCCATCCCAAACAGAAGCCAAAGAGGTTGGAAAATACATCTCAATCGCCTCCGATTCGCTGCAAACTTTATTTCCATTCTTATCCAATGTTAATGCCTGAACACGTTTAATGATCTCAGGTCCAAAGAAAGCCAGAGAATCTAAATATGCACCCATGCTGTCAGAATCTAACTCATACTTGATTCGGTATTGTTCCATAAAATAAACCCAATCATTAAAGGTCATGAATCGCGGGTCTATTTTGTCAAGTTGAAGGGCTTTTAAAGCATTCTGAAGTTTCTTAATATCCCATGGAACCTCAATCCTCTGATAATGTTGAGGATAAACCGGATCCTGAGGTTTCATTTCTATACCCAAGAGCTCTCTCACGCGAGGATCTTGCATTCCCTTTACTTCCTCCTCAAAGGCATCCTCACCTCTTTTAATTTTGTCAATCACATCCGCCATGGTTCCCTTGCGAGGGCCATATTTCTTTAGATCTTCTAATTCATGCCTCTCCGCCTCCCGACGAACGCGTTCAGCCAGGTCAGACCTCATCTTACGCAAAATATCTCTTAATTTTTCCTGTGCTTCGGCAGAAAGATGTTGTGCAATTCTTGAAAAGGGCCAATTTTCTTGTAATTCATTAAACGCATCTAAAATATCCCTTCCTTGAGAATCCTGTTGAAGTCGGCTGACCCACCCACGAGCCAAATCTCGAGCGACATGAGGTTCTCCCAAAAACACGCGAGGACCTTCATCTAAAAACAATGGCCGCGTCACCAATTTTTGGGCCCCTTCCAGCAATTCAAACTCGTTATAAAACATTCTCTCTAATGAGGAAAAAAGTGGCCCAAGATCGGAAAAAGGAGACTCTATAACTTCTCCTCGGCCAAATCTCTCCTCAAGAATTGCGTTTAAATCCTGCTCTATCCAGGACTCTAAATCACTTCTCATCGCTTCAAAAATCTCATGACGTTCTTCATTGGTATGTGCAACCTTTAGACGAGAAACCCAGTCGTCAAGCGCTACAAGCATTCCATTCACAACATGTTCAGAGAGAAGCAAACGATTCTCACCTTCCTCAGAAAAAAGAGGATTCAAGTAGGAAAGAACAACAAGCCTCACCCACTCAGCTCCACAAAGGGACAGCATTTCTTCAGCCGATACATCCGGTAAAGCTTTTATCTTAGCCAATTCGTCTACTGAAAAATTGAAAGCTGTTTGAATATTTGAGCTAGAGGCTAGAGGCTCAAGGCTGATACTTTGCTCGAGGCTCGAGGCTCGAGGCTCGAGGTTAGAAGCAACTACTTCTTGCTTTTGTAATTTTGTTTGTGATTTTGTTTTTGCCTCGAGCTTCGAGCCTCGAGCTTCGAGCTGCTTTTCTGTTTCTGCTTTTGCCTCCAGCTTCAAGCCTCCAGTCTCCAGCCTGTTTGCTTCCGGCAAACTGGCCAATAATCTTCCAGGTCTTGCTCCAGGCATTCCTCCCATTTTTTGACTGGGGCCTTCCCTTAACCCAAGTCCCTTTGACTTTCCACTTTTTAGTTCCTGAATCATTTGCTTACCATCTTTCAAATCCATCCGAGGGGTATGTATAGTCGAACCTGGAATCGTAGAAATCTGAAGGCGCTGATTGAATGATTTTCCTACCTCAGGCATTGATTTTGAACCTTTGAGTCCAACCAAGCCAAGATCAAGATAGTTTGAAACCCCCGCTCCCATAAATTTTCCTTCAGCCAAAATGCTCATTCCTTTGTCCAAGGCAAGAACCATCGGAACAACTTGTTCTGTTTCTACATCTACAGCATCCAACCAACCAAACTTAGAATGATAAAGATGGGGATATTTTGCCTTTAGCACCTTCAACGCCGCAATAGCTCTCGCTGGGTCATACTGCATGGCAAGAAAGAAGGCATGAGGAGTCATCAAATGATCCGAGAAGGCGTTGCGATTTTCCATGATCCGCATCTGCCGATTTCCAGCTTCTTGATAGCCCCTGACCCCTTGAGCAGTTGAAAGACCCGCCATTATGACAGCATCATCTTTCCCCTTTCCAACTTTCTTCCCAAAATGACTCATCCCTAGTACAAAACCCTTCACCAAATTTTTATAAATGGGTGAATGCTCGTCCAAAGGAGAAAGTAAAGTTGGGAGCAAAGCCTGAAAAGCAGCGCCATCCCAAGTCTGCAAAGCTACAATCTTACGGCCTTCAAATTCAAAATTTCTTCGTGCCCGTCTCAAATTTCCTAGGAGAGAATCATCCAATTGACCTAAAGCAACCCCTACCGTCAGGGTCAGCACTGCCTCACTTCCCAAATGTTCAAAATGATATTTAGAAAGACCTACGCCCTCTTTTGCGTTAGCCCTGGTTCTATAGCCAGCACTGAGATACCCCCCATTTCTATAATTCATATCTCTAAAAAATTGATAATTTTGTCCTTCCAAAATCCCGTCCAGCAAAGAGCGGATCGCGGTATCGTCTTTAAAAGCGCCCCTAAGAACTAAAAGACTTGCCGTTAAATTTCCGTTATCCACAGTTGAAACCCAATCCTCTCCAGGGGCGAGACTGCCTGGGGTATAGGCCGCATAGAAAAATCCATGAAATTTCTCGAGTTTGCTTAATGTGCCCAAAGTCTTTAAAACTCTTTTTTGGGCTTCACTGGCCGTGATCACTCCTAAATCTCTTAATGCAACAATATTTGATAAATACATGGCCGTATTGCTGATTCGAAATGTTCTGTTTTCAATGGCAAGTTCATTCCCTGATACACGTGCAGAATCAGAAATAAGGCCACTTCCCCCATCTACCATTTTTTTCATGGCATGCCAATCGGATAAAAGGGAATGACCTACCACCGCTTTATCTTCTTCTGCAACGGCTTGAACCGGGGGAGCTTCTTCAGCAGGGGGAGAAATAATTTTAGGAGCAAGAGGTGCAGGACCTGGTTCGACATGACGCTCAAAATTTTCTCTGACAGTTTTTGCACTGATGAGTTTGATTTGTCCCATTTCCTCTGAAATATCCTTTGCGAGATCATCCACATCCACCCCACGTGCTTTTAATTCCTCCATCGTCCCCTGAAAAAGGCGAGAACTGTCCAGATAACCTCTCAGTGCATCCCCATAATCACGTATGGCCTGAGTATAATCCCCCATACTCCTTAACTGATCTGCCGTGCCAGAATTTCGATACTCTTGAGCCATGGTTGAAAGAAAGGCGGATGCATGAACAAATTGAGAGGCCGAAGCACCCAGCGCCTCCAAAGCCTTTTTAAAATTATTCCATGCATTTGTGCTCTCAATTTCAATTTGTCGTTTCAATACTTCTTTATCCATAAGGAGAGTCCCATGAAGCTTCCCATAAAATTCTCGTTTCAGCGTCCTTTTCTTTGTGGGGTCAAACTGCAAAGTATATTCCACCGTAAATTCAAACTTACCCGTTACAGCATCGTAAGCCCGAACGTCAACCTTCACCTCTCCTAGTTTTGCACGTTCCAGTCCCAGTCCTTGATAATAGAGCTGATCGGCCTGAGCCTGTAATACGGCGAGACGATGTTCTTGCAGAGCCAATTTTCCTACCTCGACCATAGGCTCTCCCGTCTTTGTCGGAACAATGCTCCCCTCTCCTGAAAGAACCCCCATCGGATCGAGCCCCAAAGCCTCAGGAAGCATTTGATCTATAGGCCAATTTAAAAGCTTTCTCATCACATCTTCGGCTTCTCCCTTCAAAGGCGAACTCAAAAGAGAGGCTTCAGAAGCCTCTACCTTGGATGCAAACTGATTGGGAGGATCTTCTTTGAGTTTTCCTTCCAATCCGGTAACAATGGTAGGCAACTCATTCATTTTCTCCACCAAAGCACGCTGATGCCACTCATCCATCATCTTGGCATACGTCCAATTATAAAGGGTCAAAAGAATCTGAAGCCGTGCTTCCCGTTTGGCCTTTTCTAATTCAGCCTCTCTTTGAGCGACCAAGGCCTCAGCCTGTTTCTTATCCGCCTGATCTTTCCAATCCGCAACATTCGTTTTAACCAAGAGTCCCCCTCTAACCCGTTCCTTGTCGGGTTTTGCCACTTCAATCACCGAAGGCCAATAACCTGGATGCCCACGAAGAGGATCATTGAAATTTTTTGGTGAGCCCTCAAGCGCCCCAATTGTCAGGGCATCCACCCCTCCTGAAGCTTCCATCTGAACAGGGGGGCGAGAAGCGTTTTTAAGAAGCTCTTTCGCTTCCTCTAACTCCTTTTGAGCATTTTTAACACCTTCCGATTCCTGATCCGCCCGCTCCAAAAACCAACTGACAGGTTTCAAATCCCATCCTGATTGTTCAGGATTTTTCTGGTTTTGGAGATTCGCTCGAGCCTGACTCAAAGGACTCTTTGGATTTTTCTCATCATAATTTCCAGGCGTCCACTCTCCCAATTGAATCAAACCAAAAACACGATCGGCATGACGCCAAAAAACACCATCTTGCATGTCAAGGGCATTGTCTCTCATCCCATTGATAATGAATTCATGATCAGGACTAAACACTCGGTCGAATTCTTCTCCCTCAGGATGCTCAACTTTATCCTTTTCGAAAGCCTCTTGATACGCTTGAATCCTTTGACGCACTTCCTCCAATTGGGTGATCTGTTCTCGTGAATGTGCATATTCAGCCCACCGCAATAAAATAAGTCGCTTGCGGTCTTCTTGTGTTCGTGCCAATGTTCTTTGAGCCCTGGCTAAGTCAATCTCGGCCGGTCCCCTACGACTCTGACTCCCCACACCTTGTAGATCAAATACACCACTCAAATTAATTCCAAAATACCAATTAGGAGTTACATTTTCTGGGGTTTGTGACTGAACGGCATCGTAAATGTTAGCAACCGATTTGGATAATGTCCCCTCAATGGCAAGCCACAAAGGATCGCCATGTTTCGCCACTTCTAGCTGCTTTGATCGCCATTCCACCAATTTTTGGGCATGTTCTAAATCGGCTTCAGGATGATAATAATGTTGGAGAGAGGTCAATAGCCGACCCATCCACAGGCTTTGACTCTTCTCATCTTCAGGGAAAGGGGGCAAAACTGCTTTAAAATCTTTATCTTTTGGATTTACAATTTGTCGAATATCCGCCTTATCTTTTGCAATTATTCCCTTTAAACCCGCCTTTTCAATCTCAAAGGCATCCCGCTGACGTGTGAGCTTTTTAACTTTCTCTTGGCGTTCTGATAAAGTTAACTCATGATCAATCGGCGCATTCCAAAAGTTGATTTCTTCTTCGATTTCTACCTCTCTCTTTTCAATCCTTCGAATGCCCATTTCAGACTCGCCATAATTTTTATAAACAGCGTAAAGTCCCTTCACAATATTGTTTTCCTCAATCCGAATAAGCGCTTCAATCACTTCACGAGATTGCGACAAAACGGCGAGTCTTTGCTCAGGTGTGGCTCCTCCAATAGGAAGGTAAAATCCGCCTTTCAATTCAGGCCCTCCTGTAATCCCAAGATGTTCACTTAATTGAAGCCAGAAAGGATCACTTGTGGCCACTCCTAAAATCGCCTTAAAAGCAACAACAAAATCAGGCCAACGACTGGCTTTTGCCGCTTCTTCTAATGCCTTCAGACGGCGAAGATCAAGATTCAAACCTTGAATCATTCCATGATCTTCAGAGTTTTGAAAAGACAGAAGAACCACATCGTGTTCATTGGTTTCAAAACTTCCATTGTCAAGTCCAAACTGTAACACTTGAGACTCTCCTAGATTAACTGCAGCTTGCCGTTCCTCTTCCACTGCCCTCATCAAGTCCAAACGGGCACTCAAAACCGCTTCTTGGGCTGCAAGTTTGATTAAATTTCGGTCCCATGCACTGATCTTTTCATCCAATCGTCCTTTTAATTCATCAATGTCGGCAACCTCATTCTCAGGAAGCACTCCTCTTTGCATCTCTAGAGCCTCTTGTTTTTCAATCACGAACAAAATTTCTAGAGCTGCCTCCAATTCTGCCTTCGCCTTTTCCCCTAAAGAATAACGGCCCCGACGAGCTTGACTTTCCTCGAATCTTTTCTTCGCCTCTTCAGCCAAAGCAAGCTGAATGGCTGCCTTCTTCTTCCCTTCCTTCCCTACAAGCCATCTAAAATCTGAAACCCTCCCCCCAACGCCCCCTTCAGTCGTTAGAGACGCATCTGGATAAGGCTTTGTATCCTCAGCGTGCTGCACCCGATGAAAAAGATCTGCATGTCCAATCACCCAGGCCCTCCAAGTTGTATTTCGTGTACGGGCCTTAACCCTCCCTTGGGCTTCCTCAACCCATTTTTGAGCCAGCTCAACACTTCGATCAGGATAAAGACCAAGAAGCAAATTCATCGTTCCATTCTGGGTGAGTAACGAACCCGTCGAAGTTGATAAACGAAGCGGCTGTGAAACGGAAAATCCTATAAACTTTTTAAACTCTAAAAGTGCATGGTCCCGCTCCTGTTCTGCCTGAATAAAGCGCTTAAGCCTCGCCTGATGCTGAGCATCAAAGGGGGCTAGACCCATTTGCTCCTCCGGGGTATCCATTCCTTCACGCACAAAAAACTCCCGGGCTTGCTTCAGAACCACATCTTCAACCCCTTTTACTCCCTCTAAAGCTTCCTGATAAGCCCGTTCAGCCATTTGAGCCCGAATATAGGTACGAGCGACTGCCACCATACGGTCATGCTCCCCTTGTTCCAATTCAAGCACACGAGCCGCAATGGCAAGACGAAAAGACTCTCTGATTCCTTTCTTCTCTCCCGTTGCCGATAAAAATTCTGCCCGCAGTGAAGCCCTGGACTCCTCTTCAGGATAAAAACCAGGATGACCCGCAAAAGCCCCTGTTCCATAAGTAATAAAAGTACGAAGAGTAGAACTCACATTAAGACCCAAAGAAAGATCTCGTTTTCCTAAAAGGTCATAATCATATTGGGCGCTTAAAATTCCGGTTTGATTGGTAAGCGCATAATCCATGGTTCCCAAAATCACCGCCGTTTCTAAGTCTAGACTTCCTTCAACAGCGTCCCTTACCCATTTTAATTTCTTTTCCAATTTCAGTCTTTCATCATTTAAAGGGTCTGTATTTTTTGCCAGTG
Source organism: Chlamydiota bacterium (assembly GCA_016178055.1). NCBI lineage: Bacteria > Pseudomonadati > Chlamydiota > Chlamydiota bacterium. The sequence continues at coordinate 28,654 of JACOUC010000003.1, forward strand.
CTCCCTCTAGAACCTGTTGATAAGCCTGTAATTTTTCTGAAAGACCCTTTCCTTTTTGTTGAAAAAGTTCTGTAAAAATCTCATTAAGAAGTTTAACGTCCGCTTGCTCAATGGAGCTGGGAGGCTGGGAAGCTGGGAGGCTGATACTTTGCTCGAGGCTAATACTTTGCTCGAGGCTCGAGGCTCGAGGCTCGAGGTTAGAAGCAACTACTTCGTGCGTTTGTGGTTTTGTTTGTGGTTTTGTTTTTGCTTCGAGCTTCGAGCCTCGAGCTTCGAGCTGTCTTTTTGCTTTTGCCTCGAGCTTCGAGCCTCGAGCTTCGAGCGGGTTTTTTTCTCCTTCTCCACTCTTTGCAACAACATCTCGAAACGCCTTCGTCACTGCTATATTTGAACCCGTCTTTTGCCATTTCACCCAGCCTGGTTTCAAAGGTTCTAATATAAACATCAAAGTAGAATATGCCCCTTCAAGTCTTTGCAAATCTTCACGAAGCGGCTTTAATCTAGCCTCTAAAAGCTGACGCCCATGATCATCTTGAGCTGCCTCTAAACTTTCCTTCCACCCAGCAACTTCTCTTCTTTTAGCTTCTAAGCGCTCTAAAGTCTCCTCAGCACTTCTAACTAATTTAAGATAAGCTTGCCCTCCTTCCATTAGAGCTCGAAAATCGACGGCTGGCTCAGACGGAGGAGGTGGTAATTCCCCAGCCTTTAATTGCTTCACAATACCCAGGGCATATAAAAAAACCATCACTTTCAAAACCCCTTTACGAAAGAGGGGTTTAATAACAAGCTCATACCAGGAACGATTGGGCTTCACAAAAACAGTTTTTAAAAATTCGATTTCCTCTTTTGAAAAATTCTGACCTCGAATCACTTGTTTAAAATCCTTGTGTGACATAGAAGATTCGCCGCGTCCGTAAAGCTCTCTAAAAGTTTGAGCAAAAACTGAATCGTGATCTCCCAAAAGCTGATACCACTCCGGACGGCGGTATTTCCTTGAAAAATCTAACTTTTGAGGAAGTGATAGAAAACCGTCGTAAGGCTTCCATCCCCCTTGGGGATTGACCAAAGGAAGATATTTCCGACTTGCATTCTCACCAGGTATATAACGCAAGAAGCCCAGAGGCCCTTTTCTATCTGAAAGAATCGCTATAACCTCATTTGAAGCAATATTCGTCAAACTTCCTGAAGCATCAACCTGACGAAGCCAAGTTTCAAGTTCACCTCTTTCTGATGAAACCAAAATTTCTTTGGTTCCCTTTCCGCTCCTTAAATAGATGCGATGATGCTCTTCAAAAAAAACTTTTGGCATTTGCCAGAAAGAAGGTTCTTGAAGATCTAAATGATGGTCTCTTAAAAAACCCTCTCGCTCACTTAATCGTAATTCAACCTGAGATCTTAAAAGGTCTAATTCCCTTAGGAAATTGCGACGGACCGCTCGATCAGCAAAATTAACTGTGGTCAAATTAATCATTAAAATATTTTCATCCACTCGGAAAGCTGGGGCATCCACCTCTCCTTGTTCAAAACGAATTTCGATCCTCCCCAAAGAAGGGTTCTGTCTGATAATCGGATAGGTCTCTACAAGTCTTGCCTCAACCTGTATTCGCATTCTTTCAACAGCTTCAACAACGCTTCCAGTGTAGTCGCCCGATTTATCGGGCCGTTCATGCATGGCCCCATGAATGGGGCGACTACAAAAACTGGAAGCAAAGAAAAGGGCCAAATGAATCCGATTTGAAAAACGTGCGGCAGCTGTTTTTAAAGTAGTTTGAAGGGAAAAATCTATCGTCTCTTTTAAAGCGGCTGGCAAGGCAGTATCAACACAAGCGATCAAAGACTCATACCGCATGCAAATAAGAGAGGCCAATTCTTCGATCGTTTCTTTTTGATCTTGCGGCGCCCCGCGAAGATAAAGCTCCATCATCTCCTGATAATCAGAAGCTCTCAGATAAATTTTAAAGGGGTCAAGCTTTGAAATCCTTTCATCATCAGCCACAATGGCAATCTCAACAAGACCCAACCCCATTCCTCTTTCTTCAAGCTGACTCAAATAAGGACTTTCTTTAAAAAGAATGGCCCTTGCCCTCTCCAGCATTTCATCTTTAAGAGTTCTTACTCTGACTCCATGAATAGGCTGTCCCTCAGTCTGGCTAGAAGCTAGAGGCTGGAGGCCAGTACTTTGCTCGAGTCTGGTACTTTGCTCGAGGCTCGAAGCTCGAGGCTCGAGGTTAGAAGCAACTACTTCTTGTGTCTTTATTTGTGTTTGTGTTTTTGCCTCGAGCTTCGGGCCTCGAGCCTCGAGTTCTTTTTCTTCCTTTTCCCTTGTCAAATTCAACCCCATTTTTATTAATTCAAGTGTCATAGGAAAAGAAAAGCCCAAGAAAAGTATACCCTTCAATACCATGGACAAATCAATTCCAAAAACCTCACCTAAAACGGTAAGAAGTGTTGTAGCACCCACTGCTACAAGTAAAATGGATATGCTGCTATTTTCCCAACGAATCACAAAGTTTTCCAACACGCTTCTTAAACGAATAAGCACGGTTAAAATCTTAGAAACTGGTTTTTCGGCTTTAACTTTATAAAGAGCATCACCCTGTAAAAAAGGATTATTTGGAACATCCCCTTCGCCATAAGTCAGAGTAAGCGCTGCCGAAGATGAGATTGAATGAGAGGTCGCCTCCTGAACCGCACGAGTTGCAACAGCAGAAGCAACTACTTCCTCAGCTGGATGAACTACAGGAGCAATAGAAACCAGAGTCTCCACTTGAGGTTCAAGAGCAAGAGGCGCGAGGGTTAAAATTTGACGAGCTGAGGCAACAAGAGCGGTTCTCTCCTCTAAAGGTTTTTCTAACTCCTTGACCATCTGACGCAAGACCTGTAAATGAACAGCCGAAAGTTGATCCGCATTCTGAAGTTCAAAGGTTTCCAATACCAAAACCAACATCTTCCCTGAATATCCCTCTCGAAGATGTGAACTTCTTTCTTCTACATACCGAATAAACCTCTCTAGTTGCTTTGATTTAAATCCCTGTTGAGAAAACTTCTCAAGCAATGTATGACTACTTTCAGAATTTTGAAGTCGTACAACTTCCCTGGGAAAAGCGCCAATCTGATCGGTTAATTTTTGTCTAAAAAAAGATTCATAAGCCATGATTTTCATTCTTGCAGAAGGTCCTAAATATGCTTTTGCCAAATCTAATCGATCACTTCTATCTTCTTTGAGCAAACGCTGAAGTTTTTGAGGAGGCATTTTTTCAATTTGGGCTGCGTCATAGGCTGTCAGTACGGGTAATCCATCTTCATCAAAACCAAAGGCCAGCCTTTCTTGCATAGCAGCCAATCGATGAGGTCGTCTTTGATATTCTTGAAGCGTTTCATTGTAATTTGAAATGGCATCAACCACTTCTTTTCCAAAATACTGACTCGCAAAAGCAATTGTGTCTTTTGTATCCTGTTCAGACAACCTCAAAAACCTTTGAGGCACAAGTGTCTTCAAAAAAGATTCGACATGTTCACGGGTTAAAGTATTTCCAAATTTCTCCATCAGACTGGACGTCTTCTTTTCAATCAAAACTCGAACCGCCTGATAGGGTCGTTCCATCTGAGTTTGCAAAGCAACTTGAGCTTGCAGAACAACATCCCAAGTTGCCTCCTCGGCCTCATGATAAACAGCTTCCAAAATATGAGCATCCTTTGCCAACAATCTCCCTACAACAACAAGAGATCTAGTGATAATAATCAAATCCTCTCCATCAAAAAAATGATAGGCATCCATTCCCTGAGGCATTTTTGCATCCAAAATAAATTTTGCCGTGATTTTCAAATTCTTAATTTGGATCTGTTCGACTCGAGAATTACGAGCCCTTTGAGCCCATTCCTTTAAAACCGATTGAGGAATTTTTATAGCATCTTCATCATCAATATCCTTGTGAGCTCCTCCTGGAGATAACGTTACTTGTAAGTCTGAATAGGATGTGAAAACATTTTCGATCTGGGCAAGCATATCCTCTAAAGACCCTCCCGTATCTAATTTTGCTTTGATCACATGGGTTCCAAGCTGGATTGGAAATATTAAAAACCGTTCACCTTCCTCAAATTCCATAACACGTGTTTTAGAATGAATGCTTCCAATCTGCTCATGACTTAAATCCTGAACTTTCTCCGTTGCAAATGCCCTTAAAACTGTCTCCCACTCCTCATCTATTTGCTTTTCAATATCAGGACTGAGTGTTCTATTCTTGAACTCTTTTTTAATCGCCATGATTTTAAAAAGCGCAATCGCAACAGATTGCCCTGCCCCTACAACCCCTGCAATGCTCTGAACCTGTTTTCTATCTTTCTCCGGCAATTGAGAGGCAAAGCGTATTAATTCCAGTACACTTGTACACTGCAATATCCTCGCCAAGGATGAACCTTCTTTTTTATTGAGATCGAGGAGCATTTTTTCCAAAGAGGAGGCTTCATTTCGAATCACGGAAAGATAAGGGGTTTTGAGTTTGAATTCTGTGATGCGAGGGGCAACGACGACGTATGAAAGGCCTTTTTCCTGAAGGCGCTTCATCATCCCTTCGGTATGAAAACCTCCGGTATAAAGAATGGCAATCGGACTTTTATTTTTTTCCATACTCTGAATTGTATTTTCAACCATTGATTCTTCACGCTGCTCTGAATATTCGTAAAATTTCTGTAGAGATGAAAGATGTATGTCGAGCGATTGTGAAGCTTCTAATAAGCTCGAGGCTCGAGCCTCGAGCTTATTTTCCAGTTCCTCTATCCCATTAACAATACCAGTCGCCGATATTCTTCCCTGATTCTGAAGGTAATACTGAAACTGAGTTTTCTTCAGTTCGAGCAAAAATAAATTTTTTAAAATCACAAAATCATCTTCAATCTGACGCAGTTTTTTCTCTTCAGGAGTCTTAAGCACTTTTTCTTGGAGAGATCGACTGATCGCGTCACATTCCTTCAAAAGTGGGTCACTATCAATCTGATGATGGAGTTCGACCATTTTTATATAAAGATCAAGATTGGGGTAGGAAGGCTTGAGGATAATACTTTGCTCGAGGCTCGAGGTTCGAGGTTCGAGGTTAGAAGCAACTACTTCTTGCGTTTGTGGTTTTGTTTGTGGTTTTGTTTGTGTTTCTGTTTTTGCCTCGAGCCTCGAGCCTCCAGCCTCCAGCCGCTTTTCCGGCTTCGAGCCTCGAGCCTCGAGCCGCCTTGGTCTATCAATTAAATGGTCTTGATTAAACACTATTCCTGCTCGCTCCACTATTTCAGCAAGATAGCTATAATATTCCCACGCTTCCATCTTCTCGAGCCTGTAATACAAACTCTTCGTCATCAACTGAACGACTTCTTCCTTGACCAATGTTTTACTTAAAACATCCAAAAGTTTGATTCTTTCTTCCTCTACTTTTTTCATATCAATTTCTTTTTCAAGATCCGATACTTGAAGCATGAGATTAAAATTGGTATACAAATATTCTTTCATAACCCCTCCATCTCCCCTTAAATTAAGGGGAGGGTGTTCCGCTCTCACATTCAGCGAAGGGTTCTCCCCTCTTAGATTAAGAGGGGATGGGGGAGTTAAATTAATTCCAAATTTTTCCATCTCCTCCTTCAAAAACCTCCCATAATCAGCAAGCTCCATAGCGCCACTCACATAATCTTTTTCTCTTTTCAAAATTTCCAGAGCTTCTTTGGAATAAATTTTTTCTCGAAGGGATTCAATTTTTTTCTCGATTTTGTTAAGCAAAGGGAGCGCCTTTTCTTTAAGATCTAAGTTCTGATTAAATTGAAAAACATGTTCAAAATAATATTTCATGTTTTCAATCCCCTGAAGAGGTAAGGGGCGGTCTTTCACGATGGATAAATATTCTGCCCCAGAAATTTTTCCTTCTTTCATGAGATAATTGGCAAGGAGCTTTCTAATTTTTGGATCAGGAAAAGAAGTGAGAAGTGAAGTATCGACGGGACCTCCCGCAGCTTCAACTCCAATCATGTTGAGGCCATGAGATTCGTGCTTCTGAAATAAATCTTCGATAATCTTCGCTGAGTTGGATTGTGCTTCAAAATGGCAGTGAACATCTTGGATGTGAATAACCAACTTCTTATCTTCTGATCCCTGATGGCGTTCAATAATGTCACCGAGGTTAGAGGGAATTGAGATGTTTAAAGAGCTCGAGGCTCGAGGCTCGAGGCTCGAGGTAAATGCACTTCGTGTTTTTGCTTCGAGCTTCGAGCCTCGAGCCTCGAGCCCGTTTGCTTCTAGCTTGTTTTTTGCATCGAGCTGTTTTTCCTGTGCCCACCCAGTATCCCAGAAAAGGGTATTGAAAAAAAAGGTGACCAGGGTCACCCTAGCAGCCCATTTTATTCCTCGGTGCCTTCTCAGGTCCTGGAATTGATTGATCATATTGGCAAATCTCCACTTACATCTATAAACGTACTCATAAATAAGGACATTTGCCAGGGCCAAAAGGTCAAAAAAATGTTTAAAAAATTGAAAAAAATGAGCAGGAATGGCTAAAACTTAAAAATTTATATATCTAATTAATAATGAAGGAGTTAGATTTAATTTTTTTCATTATTTTTACTCCGGAGTAACCATGGTCAGATAAATCGTGGTTCCGTAGCTTTGAGCCTTCGCATAGGAGATATCTGTCCCAAATTGAAGATAAATCTTTCCACCCTGTGCGCTACGAGACCCTTCACCATAGGGAGCTAGGGTCCCACTTAAACCACTCATATTGTAAAGAACGTTTCCATAAGTATTTACATCTTTATTCTGAGCATCAATTAAATACGCTTCTCGAGCTGAATCACCTTCAAAGCTGTAATTCTCATCTATTTCCTCTGAAACAATCCAATAAACGGGAAGGGTTATATTGGAATCTGTCTTCCCAATCATTCCTTCTTTCCCTTTAGGATTTTCAGTACGCATATTGATATATTGAGCGGCTTTTAGCTTGTAATCATAAGTACCCGCAAAAGAGACTTCAATCGCCTGATCAAAATTGACCATCCCTCCACCTGATTTCGTCTTAAAAGAAAGGCCATTCACCTCTTTTCCATCCTGAATATTAATGACTTTTGCAGTAATTCCAGTAACCATTTTATGTAAATAAACCACAGGATCAATGGCGCTCGCAGCTATCCCATTTGTTGTCGCATTGTTACCCGACCAAATCCAGCTTGCATTTTTATCAAAAAAATTGGCGACACCTGTCCCCCAAGGCGAAGCCCCATAGAATCCATAATTGGTCGCAGGCGACCAACCCGAGGCGTTAAACCCAGGTTGGTTCCAGCCATCTTCAGGATTCGTTGAAACTTTCCAATCCGCACTATTTGAAACAAATTTTTGATGACCGGTAGCAGAAAAAATCATTCCGGCTTTAAATCCGTTGTCATAACACTTGAATGCAAGATCATCGCCTGGTTTAATCTGAAGAGCCAGCATCACCGCCTTGGTCCAATCCGACCCGACGGCAACAAGCTGGCCGTTATACCACATTTCAAATCCATCATCGACAGCTACACGCAGAGTTGTAAGATTTGAAGCATTATTCACTCCCACAACATAACGAAAAAACACCCAATCCTGCCCCCAGGCATCCCCGCTCCAAATCCACTCCGCCTGATCGGATATCCCATTCAAATGCCCCCAAGGCGCTATTCCATTTGTTCCCACCGAAACAGCATAAGCCCAAGCAGAATCATCATATGTTTTTTGAGTCCAAGACAAGTCCGAGGTCGCTGTTGTCGAAATCTTCCAACTTGAATTGGTAAAAATATCACCGGATGAGCCATCTAGGAAAACAATCGATCCCAAAAACCCTGCATATCCTCCAGCATCTATCCCCTTCACAGCTAGAACATCGTCTTCTTGGAGATAAATCCCAACATTGACAGGTTGAGTCCAATCAGAACTTGAAACCAAATATTGTCCATTTTGATAAAGATCAAAAGCATTATCCATGGTCAAGGTTAAAATGGCGTTGGGAACATCTTTTCTGATCCAGACTTCATTGGTACGATCGTTATCAGAAGCCCAAATCCATTGAGCCCCACTCGATATATGGGATAACGTCCCCCAGGGAGAAATTCCATTGGCTCCAAATGTACTCGCCCCAGTCCAGCCATCGTCATTAAATCCTGTCGTATTCCATCCTGAAATTTCTGTTGTTGAAATCACCCATGTCGAATCTGTATTAAAAGAATGTTTTGCCCCTTCCTTATCCATCATATCGACTTGTGCAATTGCGCCTGCAACGCCCCCCTCATCCACAGCATGAATCGCCAAAAGATCTCCCCCATTTAAAGCAGCTTGAATAAATCGAACCTCAGCCCAATCATCCCCATGCGAAATCTCTTCCCCATTTTTAAATAATTCATACCGATTATCCGCGGTGATCTTAATCAAGGAATTAAGATTATTCGGATCATAAGTTGTCCAAAAATAGGCTTCATTGTCATCAAAGGCATTGTCCGTCCAAATCCAATGAGCCCTGGAATCAAATCCCTGAACCGTCCCCCCCCATGGCCCCTCCCCTACTCGATAAATTTCATTCGCCCCTGCCCACAAACTATGATCATATTCGGGGGTTTCCCAGCCGGTGCTCGCTTGCTTGGAAGCCTGCCAAAGAAAATTTGTAAAAACGATATCGTTTCCATTCTGAATCTGACAGAGAAACCCAGCAATCCACCCTGCATCAGTGGCATGAACTGCAACGGTGCCTCCGGGTTTAAGATCCACATAAAATTTCTCTACGGTAGTCCACTCATCATTCTCTCCCACCTTTTCCCCGTTCACAAAAAGCTCATATCGATTATCCGTCGTAATGGTAATCACCGTCGGTTGACTGGTCGAATCCGTTCCATCAGAGCTCGCTGATGCTTCTTGGCTATCTGTAAAATTGTCCTTGTCCGTATCTTTACTCAAAGGATCGGTACCGTATTGATACACCTCATCCCCATCGGTCAACCCATCTCCATCCGTATCTGATTTATTAGGATCTGTCCCAAAACTCGCTTCCTTCTCATCATCGAGTCCATCCCCATCTTTATCTGAGGTATAGGCTTTATCTTCTGTGGGCTGACTTTCTAAACCTTTATATTGAGGATCACTCGGGTTTTGATAATTATCAACCGCTGTCACTTGATAGGTATACTCTTGAGTCAAATCAACATTGGTATCCGTGTAACTCGTCCCAACAAAAACATAATTGTGACTGGGATCCATCTTAATTTCTTCGAAAGAGCCGCTTCCTTTTTTTCGATAAATTCGATATCCAACAACATCGCTATCAGAATTCTGATTCCAAGTTAACTGAACGGAACCATTTGATTTTAAAAATTGGGCATAAAATTTTTGTGGAGAAGCGGGGGGAAAAGCATCCTCGATAAATTGAATATCATCGACCTTCACAGTACCCCCTGCGGACCGAAACACAAAAAAGATTTCATCCATTTCGGTCAAACGAATTTCCTCTTTAATAAAAGGAGCAAACGGAATTTTAACCTGAGTCCAGGTTGTGGTAATCTTGCCACTCGGATGATACTTTTCTAGAGGAACTTCATATTCATTTCCATCACTGTCCTTAAGCCCCACATCCAAGACTTCCGTTCCTTTAGACCCTTTAATCCAGAGAGAAAAACCTTCCCAATAATGAACGGAGTGACCTTCAAGTCCGATAAGAGCTCCATCTCCTGCTTGACTCCCACTCACTTGGACGGAATAATGAGAACCATTGGGGGTATCTGTCGTGTAAGAGGCACTTCCTCCCAAAATCGAACTTGAACTACCTCCAAAACCGTTCGGATCTTGACCCGTTTCAAAATTAAGAAGATACGGTTCAACGGTCCCCGTCGAAAATCCCATTGCGGACATTCCTGCTTTAACAAGATAAGACCTAAAAAAATATTTCCAGAGAAGACCGGTCTCATAATTTTGAATCATTCCGACAATGGGGCCTTCATCAATCCCAATCACTTGTGTGCTAAAAAAAGGTTTACTCCCACTTGAAGCCATTCCCGTATTGAAACAATTCAAGAAACCGAAACGACCCCAGATCGATTGGTTACTGATCAATGAAAGTCGATTCTCGTACATATATCTTAAAGCCTCAATCGATTCTTTAGGAGTAAAGGCGACCGAACCTAAAGGAGCAAAGGGCGCGACAGTACCCGAATCGGTTCGATCTTCAATTTCACTTTGTGTAGGTTGATCGGGATCGGTACTTGTCGGAAGAGAAACCTCTAAAGATTTATATCCAGTGGAAGCATTGGCTGCAGAAAGCCCCCAGATATTCTCTCCATAGGTTTCATACCTTTGAGGGTCTGAAGAATTTAAATCAATGGCAAATTGGCGATTGACCCAAGTCGCAATTTTTGAATTTTCAAAATAATCAATCCCTAAACTATCCGGTCGCTTAAACAAATCTAAAAAAAGATGGGAATATTGATCATTATGAAGCGACCCCACATAAATATAAGATGGAAGCGGATCTCCCGTTTCTGGATTCACACCATATTGAGCCAAAGGTCGATCAATACTCGCCCAAGCACTTGCAGGAATATTATAAGAACTCTGATTTCCAATGGCTAAGGATAGAAGAATGGTTAATTCTGAATAGCTATTCCATGTGGCCCCACTGGCAACCCAATTTCCTCCCTCGACAGGCCCTCCATCCTCAACCCATCCTAAATATAAAAATGTACCGTTCCAAGCCCAATTCCATTCTGTCGAAAAATAAAGTTGATTGGCTAAATCTTCTACCTCCGTGCCATGATATTTTTGACCTGCCAGAAGGGCACCGGCCATAAAAATAGCATGATCAATGGTTGAAATCTCACTTCCCGGAGTTCTGATTCCACTGATATCATACCAGTGATATAAGTATCCATGTTTAACCTTTTGATAATCATTACTGGTCTGAAGGGCCCTAAAAAATTTTAGGGTTTCATCCACTCGGTTGTAAGCATCTTGGTGATCCACCCACCCGCGTTCATCCGCAATCACAATGGCTGCTAAAGCAAAACCCACTCCCGCGTTACTATAATAGGTAGCTGTATTTCCACCATCAAAATTTGCATTGTCGGGAACTAAAATAGGCTGAGTAAAATCGGTGACTGACGGGACTTTGGCTTCTTCCCAAAAATAAAGAAAGGCCTTATGTTGAGCCAGATCTAAAAGCTCTCGGTCCGAAAGAATATTGTCTGTGACATGGGGATCATGATCAATAAAATATTCTTCGACATTTTTTAAACCATCGCCATCGGGATCTAAATCGGCATCATGAGGATCAGAAGAATTAAGTTGATGACTTGATTCCCAGTCATCCGCCATTCGGTCCTGGTCCTCGTCAACAAAAGCAGCACTCGCTTTTTGATTTTGAAGGGTTGCTACTAGGACCATCGCTATTAAAACAACTTTTAGAAAATGTTTCACTTAAACCTTCCTTATTTCCCGGTCCTTTGGCTTCACTTACCTCAATCCGCATCTCGCTACTTACTTCTTACTACCTACTACTTACTGATTATTACTTCCCCTGAATCTTTCTTACTTTCCTCTTTTACTTCATCGATCTTTCCATCCACTTTCTTCTCAACAAAAACAGCCTCTCCCTTCTCAAATGAAACATCAAACGTTTTATACATCACGCCACCTTTAGCCTCATTGACTCCATAAAAAATTTCTACTTCGCAAATATAACTTTCCCCCTCTTTAAATAAATTGGATTTAATCTGGATTGGATAAACCCGATTCTCTCCCCCCAAAATCCCGGGAATATTCCCAAGACCTTGCGCTAAAATAACCTCTCCTTTTGAATCCAAAATTTTGACACTTCCATTTAATTTAATGTGCACATTTCCCATGTTTTTTACTTCAAGATGAAGAAAGTTCCCTTGCCGTGTAGGACCGCTCACCTCTCTTACAAAAGCGTTTCCTATCTCAGCATTGACTTTGACTGTCCCCTTAGCAATCGCCATCAATAAAACTCCCGATCGAATCCGAAGCCCAACATTCCCTCTCTTCCCTTCCTCTAAAGGACTGGGAGAAAAAAAGACCTGAGCCACATGCTCTCCCCTAAAATCTTTATCAATATGCACCTGATAATGAAGGGTTATTCTTTCTTTAGGTTTTAAAACAAATTCTTTTTTCTCGAAAGTCACCCAATCTTCTGTCGAAACCCCACGTTTGCCTTTTCTAAAGGCGAGCCAATCTTCTGATTGAATCTGAATCTTTTGGATTTGATCCTCAGGATTCTCCACTTCGAAAACACCTCCTTGAGATTCTCCGGGTTTAATCACTAAAGTAGTCGAAGCAGGAGCTACTTTGACACCCAAAGCCCACAATTGACCCACAGAGCCGAATAACAAAAAAAGAAGACACGCTAACTTTGCCTTCATTTAAGAACCTCTTTTCTTAGTATTTGATGTTCTCATCAAACTTTAATCCTCAAACCTCTTTAAACTTTGAACTTTAAACTTTGAACTGTTGTTCACTTTAAACTGTTGTTCACCTCCCCTTTTTTCTCGTCCCCCCACACCTATTTAATTTCCCCTCTTATTCCCCTCTTATTTAATTTCAATGATCTTTACGAGATCATCGTGTGCACTGAAAGTTCTTCCCATCATGTTTTTTCGTAGTCGCCCGATTTATCGGGCAGCCCCATAAATGGGGCGACTACAAAATGAGCCTCACTTTCATAACAAGAGGGGCTAGGGGAGTTACAACTTTTCCTCTCCCCCCCGAACGAAGCATCGGGGGAGGAGAAAGAAAAGATCGTGATTATAAATGATGGTTATCGTCACCATCAATTTCCGTATAGATTTCTACGAAAAGTGAACCACTATAGGACTGAGCCGCTTGTCCCTTATAATCAACTCCGAGATAAACAGCAAACTCACCGTCGGTAATCTGACGGAAGTCATATTCGCACGTACCATTACCATTTTTATCAATATCCCCAGAATCAGCACAATCTCCATCGGTGGGACTACTTTTATCCACGTCGCATTCACCCGCAGTTCCATTTCCATTGGTATCAGCAGTGGAACAAGTGGGGAAAGCAGCAAGTGAGGCATTCAGATAGCTAATGGCAAATGCCATGTTGGCATAAGAATCCAGAAAGCTATAGGTGTTCTGCGTGATTGTCGCGTTTCCATCTGAATCCTTACAAGTGGCATCGAGACATTCAGCACGAATATCTGTAGAATAGCCTTCCTTGGTAGAATCTCCCGTAATGGTATAGGCAGCATCGGTATCATTATCAATAGCAGCCCAGAATAAAGGAGCAGCAGCAAGAGTATTGATTGAACCCCTTAAACCACTCATCATGTAGGTAGCTGCTGTTTCGGTTTCTCCATTCGCATTACCCGCTGTTGAATCATAAATGGTATACTCTGGAGTTGTTGTACCATCCTTATTCGGATCTACATTTGAACTATAATTATCAAAGTAGATCTGAATATCGCGAAGAGCATTGTTGTCATCGAAGGTCACTTTCAAATGCTGATCAGCTTGCTTTACTGTTTTACCAGCCTGCGCATCTGCTGAACTCAACGTAGGTATTGTAATGGCTGTAGCGGTTGTATGATCACTATTGTGCACGGTCACACTGAAAAGCGTAAACCCTTCAACGGTACCACTGACCCCAATACCACCTACATTACAATCAGATCCTGCAGTACATTCACCATTCACAGGTTGTGTAGTCGAATGCGATGCATAAGCAGGCATACCCCATAGACTTAAAACAAAGAGCAATGCATAAGCAACACTCTTTTTCACTTTTAACCACTTTTTCATCTTTTTATCCTCCTTTTACCTTTCTGAAAGGCCCTAACCTCAGCACCTTACACCAGTAAGACACATTCAAAAATCAGAGCCGCTCTCTACCTATAAAGACAACGAAAACCCTCAAAAAGTAAAAAATAAAATGCTTTTTTCTTTGAACTTTAAACTTTTAACTTTGAACTGTTTTTTACTCTTCCGTATAAATCTCAAGAACAAGATTAAACGTCCATTTACCAGCTGTCGTTGGCTTATACCCTAAATAAATCGCAAACTCTCCATCGATAATTTGGCGAAAGTCATAGTCACACTGGCCATTTCCATTCTTGTCAGTATCTCCAGAACTCGCACAATCTCCATCGCTTGGATAACTAATATTCACATCACACTCTGAAGCTGTCCCATTCCCATTCGTATCGCTATTCGCAGATCCATCTGAATTCGAAGACCCACAAGTTAAATCCGCGGTTTCAGAAGATGACGAGGCACAGCAAGGAAAACCAGCCAAAAGAGCAATTTGATAAGAAATAGAAAAACCAACATTTGAATAAGAATTTACAAAGGAGTCATCCCAGTACGTATTTGGGTCATCCTCTTTATTAATCTCTGTCACATAGGCTTCTTTGGTGGTATCCCCTGTAAAAAGATACTGACCTTCGTTGAGATCACTCGTATTGTCACTGCTCATCACAGCCCAAAACATAGGAGGTGGGTTACTTTGAAATTTATCCGAATAATCTGATGTGACTGAAGTATCTTGAGTACAAGTACCCGAAACATATGTCTTTTCGGTATAGACCTCATCAATCCCATCCCCGTCATCATCAGAATCCTCACCACCAACGTCTATGAAAGTACCATCGTTCGTACTTCCTGAGGTATAAACTTCATCGAGACAATTTCCATAATTGGGATCACTGGTACTATCTTCACCCCCACAATTAAGAAAATATTTTCCCAATTTAGCATCATAAGCACATCCTTTAACCCAATAATCAACATGCTGAGCATCGGGAGGATTAACAACAATCCCGGCAACCTGTGGAGTCGTCGCAGTCACTAAACAATCTTCACCTGCCGCACCCCCTTTACCTGACCCAAGAGTAGAGTTATTATTACAGGTGTCAGGATTGCCATCTTTATCGGTATAAACCTCATCGCGATTATCTTCGGTCAAGTCATCTTCCTTGCCATCTGCATCCTTATCCTCATCACTCTCTTCTCCCCTACCGTCTACATAAGTGTCAGCCACCGTCGTCGTTCCTCCCGTTCCATCCGTACAGGCTGTTCCCGCAGCAGTATACTTGCTATCCAAACCATCCTTGGTTGACTCATCACACTCTTCCCCTCCAATATTTTTCCACAAAAACATATTATCCCTCATACGTTTTGAGGAAAGCGATCCGCCATCACTATAACTTTCAACTTCACAGTCGGTAAAATTGTCCGTATAAATTCGAATAGACCGTTTAATATTATTATCGTCAAAATGAGCAACAATATGTTGAGGAAAGGTATAAACGGCACTTGAACTACTCGCGATCACAACCCCGAAATTAATGGAGGGAACGGTGATAGTGCCGGTTGTAGCCGTAGCAGAAGCAACAACATTATGATTCAAATCATGAATGTCGATACTGAAGTCGCTAAATCCCTCGACGGATCCAGAGATGGGTAGGTCGCCTACATTACAATCCGACTCAGGCTCACACTCTCCCGTGGTATCAGGTTGTTCCGTTGAATGGCTGGCATAGCCATTTTTCCCTATCGCCAACGAGAAGAAGCATAAAAAAACGATTACTCTTTTCAATGACACTCCTTTATAAAACCAAGTGATCAATCTTAAAATCACCGACCCCTTTTCATCCTCACGTGCCTCTTAAATCTGACGGAGGAGGTCAGAATTAATACGGGTCTCAGAGAACGTCATTCCGCAGTCACATACACCCCTGAAGGAGAATTGTTAACGGTATAATCACTAAATTCACCTTGCCTAAAACTTTCTACATGCCCATCGACAAATCCCGTTAAAGCCTGATTTTGATGGCGAGGGACAACATCACTAGCCTTCATCACAATTGACACATTACTTTCAACAAGAGCAACGACCATGGAAGGATTGGTGATGCTGCTTAAATTCGCTCCCCTAATCACATCGTTAATGCCATAAGACGTTCCTGAACTAACCAACGGGCAATTTAAAATTTGCAGCTGCTGGTCATAATAACTTTGCATGATCGGAGGTTGTGAACCAGCCGTTGATCCGGAGCCTGAACCTGATCCAGATCCAGATCCTGAACTTGTGCCGTTAAAAGTATTAGCATAGGCCATCCCTGAATACATATCCTGACCAGCATCACGGTCATAAGATTTTACCTGAGACAACTGAGTTGGATATTGCTCGTAATCAAGGGCATACTGCATCACGGCATCGGTAATATTCCTGACGTTGCTCAAGCATTTTCCTTGAAAACCTCTTGTACGGGCTCCCTGAATCCCTGCTAAAAGCATGGAGGCCGTGATCAGAATAATCGCGACTGTGCAAAGGGCTTCAATCGCCGTAAAACCGCCGATGCTTTTTTTATTGGTACTGTAGAAGAAATGAAATTGAGATGATTTGAAAGATATAAAACGCCGAAATGCGGAAGATTTTATCATGAGTGCTTCCTCCTCGTGAATTTAATAAGAATAAATCTAAAATCCTAACTTGTTCCTTCGCAGATTTCGGATTTTTCTTTGGAGACTTCCTCGTTGAACGCCCCCTTAATTGCAGGAAATATAACCTATATTCCACCACTTTTCAAGAGGGAAAATCATAAAAATCAAGAAAATCTCTTCATTACTCTCAATGGTATAGACACCTGAGGAAGTGGAAAGGTAAAAAAAGAAAAATACAATTTCGAAGTTTTTAAAAAATGTTTTTGAAAATGATTTAACCTGCCTATTACCAATTAGTTGAATCTATCACCTAAAATCCACCTGTTTCCTGGTCCTATATGAGCTTTAGCCCTGGAACTCTCTTAAATTCCTTTAAGTATTGTGTTCCCAGAATTCCAGAATTCTTGGACATTTCTAAATTGGCTTTACATTTACAAAAGAAACAAAAAAACTTGACTTCCTCTCGCCTGTATGAGATATTTTCAATGTTATTGCTTAAGCTTAGTGCTTAGCACCGTTCTTTTAAAGAAGTGAATCGTGATTCTCTAATGATCAAGGCAAAACTCGAGCAATCGGGTGACGCAAAGCTAGAGAGTCCTGGTGTCCAAGGGGACAGTGGGATAGTCAGCCGCCGTTAGAAGGAAACAAGCCTATTTTCATAGTGAGAATAGGCTTTTTGTTTTTATCTCCGGCTTCAATGACCTATCGATGATTTTTTGGAATACTTGTCGTATTTCAAAAATCCCCCGTTTTTCCCCTTTGGAAAATGCGAAATATAATCGACAAAAAATAACATCCTTATATCAGCTATAGGCCAGTGACTTTTTTACGGGAAACCGGCAACTGGAAACTGGGGACTTTTTTATTACAGGTGAACGAGGAAGGCACCTAACAAAAGGAGCCTTCACCTGTGAATAAGCAACTCACTATCATCACTGCCCTTTTCTTTACGAGTTTTTCTGTCTTTGGAGATGTTGAGCTAGACCTTAATCCAAGAAGTTCATCTGTGAAAAGTACTTCTTTCCATGATAAGAATTTATCCTTTTATCTTTCAAAATTAACCAGCCACCCTATCAACAATACAAATTTTCTTATTGATGACTTTGAGTTAGACGCTTATCACAATCACTTAGGGGGTTCTTCAGGAACTTGGCAAAAAGACCCTCTTGACTCAAATGAAGATTGTATAGACGCCATTATCTTTGACGATCAGGGAAGGCCCAAAAGTAAGGTTCTCAGGCTCCAATACGATGTAGAATCTCCCCAAGGAGGATACAATGGCTTTTGGACTCGCTTGAATGGGATCGACCTAACCTCTTTTGACAAGCTTAAATTCTGGGCAAGAGGGGATATCAAAGAAGGGTTCACAAAAACATTTAAGATCGAATTGAAAAATAGTTCTTATACAAGCTTTGTCTATGTTTCAGGAGTGACTTCAAAATGGAAGGAGTTCGTGATTCCACTCAAAAACTTTCAAGGGATCCTTAAAGTCTCTAAAGCGGATGAATGGGTGATTGTCTTTGAAGATCGTATTTCAAACCCAAAAGTTGGAACTCTTTATTTTGATGATTTTACTTTCGAGGGCTCCCGCCAAAAATTTGAAGAAGCTCGTAAAAAAGCTCAAGACGAGACAAACAATGAATTAATCAATCTTTTGACAATGGATAATACTCACCTTCTCAATACACTCGAACGCAAGGTCTTTAGCTATTTTCTGAAGGAAACTAATTCTGCCACAGGATTGATCAAAGACCGAAGTGTTCCAGGAGCCCCGGCCAGTATTGCCTCAACAGGATTTGGGCTTATTGCCTATTGCATTGCAGAAAAAAATGGGTGGCTCACCCGCGTTGAAGCTTATCAAAAAATTTTAAAAATATTAACGACTCTGGAGGAAGCCGACAAAGAACATGGCTATTTCTACCACTTTCTAAATCCTCAAAACGGCAAACGATGGGTCAATAGTGAAATATCATCGATGGATACGGCACTTTTAATGTCTGGAATTCTATTCGCTGGACAATATTTTCCAGGAACCGAAATAAGTATAAAATCAAGCAAACTCTACGCCCAAGTTGAATGGGACTGGATGTTAAAAAATAAAGCAGGCCTTCTCTATATGGAATGGAGCCCCGAAGAAGGATTCGAAAAATCAGCCGTATGGAATATGTCGGCCGAAGAAATGATTCTTTATCTTCTGGCGATGGGGTCTCCCACTCATCCTATTTCATCTCATGCATGGTCCCAATGGAAACGAGAAAAATTTAAAGAAGGAGAAATGGAATATATCTCTGATCCTCGATGTTCCCTTTTTACGAACCTTTATACACAAGCCCTTATTGATTTTAGAAACACACGCGTTGACTTAGTTAATTATTGGAATAATACTCGAACGGCTATTTTGGCTAACAGAGATTTTTGCATACAGCATAAACAAGATTATAAAAGTTATGGTGAATGGTTTTGGGGACTTTCTGCAAGTGATGGACCCAATGGATATCAGGCCTATGGAGCCCAGGAAGGGGCCCACGATGGAACACTTGCACCCTATGCGATGATTGCCTCTTTGCCGTTTGCACCTGAAATCGTCTTACCCAGCTTGAGACATTTGCTTTATGAGCATGGGGAACAAATCTGGGGCCCTTATGGCCCTACGAGCGCTTACAATGTTGACAAGGAGTGGTACTCTAAAGAATATATTGGGATCGACCAGGGCATTATGCTTCTCATGATAGAGAATTTTAGAACAGAGAATGTCTGGAAAATTTTAAAGGATGAAAGCAATATCAAGCGAGGCATAGAAAAAGCTGGATTGATTGATTCTCATTCGAGAAGGTTCGCCACTTATGATAACCTTTCCATGATAGGGAGGACATAAAAATGCCAACAAAAAACCCGAGAATACATGTCGTTTTGGAACGTCCTTTATTCCATCGTTTGAAAGGCTTGGCCAAGAAAAATGGCTTCTCAATGAGTTTAGAAGCTAGAAGCTTAATTCAGCAAGCACTGGGTTCTATTTCGCCAAGTCCAAGTCGAACTTACACGGGAAGACATATTCAAGAATTGATAGGACAATTTAAATTTGATCATCATTATGAACAAATGGGTTTAACGTTGGTAAGCTAAGATTATTTCTTCTCAAGGATAGGAGTATCTTGGAGCTTAGCCTCTTTATAAACAGTCCGATCTTTCTTAAACCCTGTTTTTTTCAGAGCTTCTTTAATATGAGAATTTTTCATCATCAAACTCCAAATAAAACCGCTACGCTCATTCTCAATAGATAAAAGAGACACGCCTAAATCAATCCCATAATAGCTCGTTGAAAACCAATTTAAATCAGTATTATAGGAAGACCTAAATCCATATTCACCCCAAATCTCAGGATGCTCGACAATCATGCTTTTTAATGTGGAAATAACTGCCTTAGGGAAGAAAGAAACAGAAGCCTCTGGACCTGAAGGAGCAATGGTTCCGTCATGGAGTGGAAAACCTGTTCCACAAGGCATTGCTCCATAATTCATGGTGTAGTCTTCCCTCATCTGTATAACCCCATTAATTTCTGTCGTATTAGGATACGCCATGGAACTGATTCCCCAACTAAGAGGTCCATATGTTTTAAACCGGCTCATTTGATCAATGCAATATTGCCGATTGGCCCAAGTCGCTTCAAGAGAGTTTTGCCACCAATTAATTCCTTCTCGATCCTTCATCTGCCTAAAATCAATCCAAGCATGTGCATATTGATAAGCGAATAGCCCTCCGGTCCAAGATTGAATAAATTCAGGCCGGTCATCATAATTTCCCTTTTCTCTTTTCCAGGCATAAAAAATTTCAGGGGTTACGGGATGAGTCCTAGAACTTATGGCCAAAAAATTAATCAAGATCAACTCATCGGTATAATAATCCCAATAGGCATCTAAAAACTTCCCATCAGGACTCCCTTCTGGCCGCCATCCCATATAGAACTGGTTAAAATGAAGATTTTCTTTATCCTGAATGAGAAAATCACTCCACACAATTTTAGAATAAATCTCTTCCACTCTTTTCTGGATATCACCCCCAAAATACTCACCTACACTCAAAAGACCAAAAAGAAGAATAGAGGTATCCACCACAGAAACTTCACAACCTCCAAAGCGAGATCCACTGTTCATATCCAGAAAGTGGTAAAAGAAACCCGATCGATTGGCCGCCTTTGAAAGAAAGGTATCAATGGTTTTAGAAACCCTTTTTTTTACTTCATCAGCACTGACCCAGCCTCGTTTGACCCCAATACAATAAGCCGAAAGTCCAAATCCCGTCGCTGCAATGCTTGAATAATGCGTTATTGTAGAATCTAAAAAAAGCCCACTTCCTGAATTCCACTCATCCCAAAAATATTTAAACGAGCGTTTCTCAAGCTCCTCTAAAAACTCATCATCGCTTAAGGCTTTTAAATTCACATTTTTGAGAGGCACTTCAAGAGTCACTTTCCTTCCCAAAACGTCAAAGGCCCAGATATCAAAAGTAGCCGGCTTAGACGGGTCAAAACCTAAATCGGTGGCTTTACCGGAAAAAGTGGGTGTCTTCCCCTCTAAAAAAAACTTTCCTGACGTCTTCCACTTCACTCCATCTTGAGAAAACACCAGCCAAACAGATTCTAGAGAGCTTAAATCCCCTTCTAACGAAACAGAAAAGTCCTTGAGAGAATCAAAGGTCATTCCTTCTTTAAGTAAACGACCGTTGACCTTCACTGAATCCTTAGTCAAATGAAAGGGGAGTTCCATATTTGGATTTGAATCCAAAATTTCCTGAAAGGTTAAAGGATAGGTTCCAAAGATAATATCATCGATATAAATAATCCCTCTTTTCTGAAGCGTTGCGAAATTCTCAAAGGTAAAAACGATCTCAGCAATCTTTGACCAATCTTTAATCTTTTTAAAATCAGCCAGAGGAATACTCACTTTACTCCAATCTTTAGTAATCCCTTTTCTGATGTATTGATCCACATAAACAAAACTTGATTGATCCTTATCTACTACATAATGTCCATCTCCATCACTGTCTTCATGAACCTCTATTTTAAATCGTTCTCGGCCTTCTTTTCCCCTCACCCAAAACCCCAAATAGTGATAGCTGCTGAGATCCAAATTCGAAAAGGTTTCTTCGGGCAGCGGCCGTCCCAATTTCATCCAATAAAAGCTATAACTTCCCGCTTTACGTACATCATAGGAAAGGGACAACACCTCTCCTGTGAGGCCTAAAATATCATTTGAATTTTCATAATGAACATTGCCAAAACAAACTCCTGGCACCTCTTCATCTCCCCCTTCAATCCCTCCAAGCAAATTGACACGCTCACCATGAGCAAAATCATTCACCCCCAAAACTTGATTGTTAGCCTTCACCTTTTCAGCATGAGAAGTGAAACTAACTCCTATCAAAACAACCAAAACCATTTTTTTAAACATCGTTATCTCCTTAAGTTACATCATTCGAAAAACTTTTCTTCTTTGAGTAATTTTTTTGATTTTTCAAAAATGGGATCGTTCATCAGTCGATTTCGAATGGCCCCATGATTTAAATAATTATTAAGTGCAATAAAACTCATGGCCTGATCCAAGCAAAGATATTTATAAGAAACAAGACCCGTACGAACATCGACCGCATCATAAAATCCATATTCCCCATAAATGGGATAAAGCTCCATCATCTTGCGAAGATTCTTCACGCACTCTTCGGTGGCATATTCTAACGAAAGAAAAGTGACATGAGGTGTAACCACTCCCTGACCATAAGGCTTCATTCCTAGTGGGGTTGCCCCATATTCTCCATAACCACTCCCCGGAGGAATGGAGCAAGGGGACATTCCCCAGACAGGGTATTTCATGTCTTCCCTCGCAAAGAGAATATGCCCTTGAACATAGCGTTCATTATTAAGTCCCAATCCCAAAGGTGCCAAACCCTTTTCATCAATGACCATGCTTGGCATAAGAGCCTCAAACAAACTTCCTCCCCAACTGGGAACAATGGGAAGATCCCGATAATTGTAATAGCCTCCGTAAAATGAATAGCCTAAGACACTTTTCTTCACCCTTTCTTTTGGAATTTGAGATTGCCAAGAATAGGATTCTGGAAAAGTTCTCGACATCATAAACCAGTGTTCAAGAGGGGCCTGTCCCCGCCCAATACACATAAAACTGATTGCCCTAGGCTCTGTGTAAAAGGCTCCATAGTGATACTCTGAATAAACTCCCACATTGGTATAGAACCCATGAAACATTTGCCCCTCAATAGGATCATAAAAGAAAGAAAAATCTCTTTGACTGAGTAGTTTTTCGCATCGCTCCTTAAATTCTTTAGGAAGCGCATCTTTGACAATAATCATTCCAATGGTGAGCCAGCCTTCATCGACATAACTTAAGAAATTGCTTGTTCTTTCTCGGGTCGTTGTATCGTAATAGTTATACAGAAAACCATGCTCTGACTCCAAATGCTCAACCGTATCCAGAACACGACTTATTCTCTTGACCACTTTATCATGATCAATAAAACCAAGATCTAAACCCGATACCAAACACATCAAATAAAGACCGATATTGGTAACATTGGTGTAATCCCCAATAAAGGTGTTTTCAGTCAAAGTTGATTCTTTTGAAAAGAAGAAATTATCGAGGGGAAGACCGTTCTCTTTATCCACAATATCTCTAAAAAATCCCCAGATGTCTTTCGCAACCTCCCTTAAAAATTCGTTCGAATCATCCGAAAACTTTTTCTTTGGAAGAACCTCTTTAGGATAGCCATAAAGACGATTGATCAAAACCTTTGCCCGATCAACACCCGAAACCTGATCTGAGGCCTTTGTCTTTATCTTTGGGATAGGATCTACAATACTGGGGCCGGGATCTCCTGTTCGAACCAGACGGATATCATCGAAATAAAGAGTGCCCTTTTTAGGGCTTACCATTCGATCCTTTAAAACAATGACAAATTCATCAATCCCCGTCCAATCCGTAATTCCGACCATTTTATTAAGAGGAACCAAAATTTCCTGCCAGTGATCGGTGACCCCTTGAACGAGAAAACTTCCTACCAGTTTTTCTACCCCTTTATCATCTTTCGGTTTTTTAAATTCAACACGAAATTGTTGAGCGAAGCCTTCTTTTGGATCCCCTCGAACAAAAAATTGAAGGTGATCATAATCGGAGAGGTCTTTTTTACGAAGTTGGGTCCAAAATCCACCCTGAGCCTGTTCGGGTGAATCAAGATCATAATCCAATTTTAAACAAAAACCCTTCTCGACACGACGCATTTCAATATCGAGAGAGACATTACAAGACTGATTCTCATCCTCTGGATTTAAAAGCCATGCCCCTGATCCCCCTCCAAAAGGATTGGAGAGTTCCCCCTCATCAAAGTTGTGAATTAAAAGCTCGGGAGAACTCTCCGCATCAATAACCTGTGAAAGTATCAATAAAAAAATAAAAACGATAAAAATCTTTAAATATTTATGCACTCTTAATCTGTTGTCACTACAATATTATCTACGTTCATAGTTCCAACTTTAGGTTTTGAATTCAAATCATCAAAAACAATGACAAATTCTGTCATTTTAGTCCAGTCCTTAAGCCCCTTAAAACTCGAGAACGGAATCTTGGCATGTTTCCACTCATCCGTCATTTCAGTGTAAAGGTAACGACCCACTTGTTGACCATTCTTAAGTTCAAATTTTACAACCTTGGAAAAACCTTTGTCTTTATCACCCTTAACATCAAAATTTAAATACTTATACTTTGAAAAATCTAAATCCCTCATTTGCAACCAAAAACCATTATAAGCAGGATTAGGAGAATCCACATCATAGTCCAACCTCAGACTCATTCCTTGATCTCCAACCCTTGCTTGAGCATCCAAACTTTCTACACACCCTTGAGATTCATCATCAGGATCTTTATTCCAAGCTCCAAAATTCCTACAAACTTGATCCGTTCTCACATCAGAATCAAAATTTTGAATCACAAGCTCATCCGTAAAACCAAATGAAACCATGCCAAATAACATTCCACAAAGAAGAAAAAGGACACGATTTACCCTATTCATGAGTGCTCCTCCCTTATGTTTAAGTTTGTTAAATGCTCGATTCGTTATAGATACCAAAAGATAAACAAGCAAAAGGAATCCCGGACGATCAAAATTCGCTAAAAGAAACTGGTTTTGGAAGGTCTGTCCACCCGGTAAGTTACAGAACTAACCCAGCAAAAGAGCGGTTCCTGAATAAGCGATGTAAGAGCTTAGATATGATCTTCCTTTGAAGTTATCTTAACTACCCCCCTTCTCGTCACCGGTCACCGGTTACGGGTCACCCGTAACCGGTGACCGGTAAATAAACAAGCGATAATACATCCTACCACAAGAAAGAAACACAGAAAAATAAAAAAGTGTAAAAAATAAAATTTATAAAATACCATTTAAAATAGCTAGGACCCGTCCCCAAAACTGATAAACCTCGATTTTCCCTTGTTTTGATGAGAGATCTTTGAATTTAAGGATCATCTTGCTTCGCTTGGCAATTTCGGTAAAGGTTCTTCCTTGAGCCTCTAAATAAAGACGACGAATCTCGTCCGGGTAGAACCCCTTCAAATAATCCTTTGCAAGCCCATAGGCCTGAATCATTTCCTCCCGAACTTCAATTTCAGAAAAGGGAGTCACAAAATCAACCAGCATGGGTAAAACGACTTCCTTCCCATCCAACAAGCTTTGAAAATAAGAATGCTGCTCTCGTGTCCCTAGGCCGTAATCGTTTAAATATCTTCCCCCTAAAAACCGCCACCACTCGCCTAAGGTCTCAGCTTCATGACAAGCACTGTAAAAAATAGGGAGACTTATTTTTCCCTCTCTCTTGGCCATGAGAATCAAAGCCGCTAACCTCGAAGCTTCGCTGTCTATTAAAGAGGATTTTTTCCAATAGCCAACATCCAAAAGTTTCATGAATAGAGATTCAACTTTTTGATCCATCGCTTCTCTTTCCTTAATCCCCCGAGCAGTTCGGCGTTCTTTTTTCAACTCTTCAACCTCACCTAAAAGCTTGAACAATTCACTCTCGGAAAAATTGCTTTCTTTCAATGCTTGAGATGCAGGTCTTATCGTTGAATGAATGACGGACTGAATACCTTCATCTATTTTTTTTGAGTCGCATAAATGCCCACTTTTAAATAAATCAATGGATAAAAGGCAAGGTCCCTTTTCAACTTTCTCGCATTCAAGCTTATATCGCAATTGTACGGCTGAAAGATCCCGGCTTAATTTTGAAACAGATTCCACCATCAATTTTTTTCCAAACTCAACAAAGGGCTGATTTTGAGGATCTCTCTTTTTATAGGCCTCTGAATGAATGTCCGCTGTAATTTCACCGGCACTCAAAAGTCCATACCAAATGGTCACCTCATCAAAAAAAAGATCCCTCATGGCCTCTTCTTCTTCAGAAAGATCCAGTTGACGATATTCAAAAAAGGGGGGTTTACAATCAGTTAGAGTTAATAATTTTAATTTTTCGTTACGGTCATTTTGAGCATTGATGAGAACATAAAACGCATTCAAATTTGATTCAATTCTTTCCTTTAATTCTCGGGCTCCCACACTACTCACGATAAAAGGTCCCTGACCATCCTTCCCATTGCTCTCTGGGAAAAGCTGCCTTAGGGCATCCGCAACAGCAATTTGATTGGAAGCCTGAACACAAATCACAATAAAATCCTTCTTCAGCAAATAAATGAGCAGAGCTAATTTCAAAGCAGGATTCTCTTCAGGGGACTCTTTTTCAAAGAAAGGAAGAATATTCAAAGCCCCCTCATTCATTTTAAAAATATTCCGCCCAGCAAAACCTGCGCTAATTTCTCCTGACTGGCTCCGTCTGGAAAAACGTCCCCCCACATTGTCAGGAATGGGGAATGTGATTAACTCGCGTGACTCTCCATGGATTTCTTGTGAGAGCTCTTTAATGAAGCGACTGGTTGCCAAGGCATAAATCCGACTCTGTTTGACATTCGTCGTCGTTGAAAAAAGAACTCGATCTAAAGCCTTTTGTAAAAGCTTTTTTTGATTCAAAGTCAAACCAAGATCCACCAATTTCATTTTTGTTAAATCACCTGAGGTTTCATATTTAATGATCCATTCTTCTGTCACCTTGGAATTTTCTCCCAGTTCCTGACCTAAACCACGAATCAAAAGACGGAAGGCATTTTGAAAATTAATCATGGTTTCATCTGTGGTTCCAGATTTAGAACTGGCATGAATGAGAATTTGACTGGCTTTAAAACCCTGTTCATAAATTTCAGATGCTAAAGAATGAAAATTGACTCCCAACTTCTCTAAGACATAAACACGATATCCAAGAGCCTCACCTACGGACTCAATTTGGGCACGATTTCCTAAAGCCTGGCCTCCAATCCCCACATGAATCATCACACGGGCCCCTTCAGATTTCTTCTCTAGCAGATATTGAGCAATGGCCTTACGATCCTGAGCCGCACTCTCACCAAAAATCCCCGTTCGACGACTCTTATATCCAAAACGATCTTCTTCCATCGCTTGGTGATGAAGAAGCCTTGCCCGCTTGTAAATATCCCCTTTTAGAAATTGCGTATAAACTTCCTCAGAAATAAAACGAGGCATTAAACCATCAAAATGGAAACGCTCTTTGAAATGTTGAAGTACTTGAGAAATGCTCATCATAAATTTTCGTTCATACATGAATGAAAATAGTCAACAGTCGACGGTCAACAGCGCTAAAGAAAGTATTTTTTCTATGGACTGTGGACCGTTGACGATGGACTCCTTTTTACTGTTTCTGTTTCTCTTCTTTTTGTGGCAAAATTTTTCCTGTCTTTAATCTCTCAACATACTGTTCAAACCAGCTTGGAACTCGATATCCACTCTTTTTTGCGCGATCGAGATATTCTTGAGCCTTTTGAGCATCAGGGCTCTTTTTTCGTGCAAAACTTACAGCTAAAGCATAATGGGTCAGGGGAAATTTTTCATCCAAAGCCAGTGCCTTCGTTAATTCTTGAATCGCTCGATCAAAATCCTCTTTTCCCATCAAGGAAACCCCATAGTAAACTTGGGCTTTTAAATGCTTTGGATTCTCTTTAAGAATATCTTCAAAAATCTGAATGGCCTCATCGTACTTAGACTGATTATAAAGACCATAAGCCTTCTCATAAAGCTGATCCGTTGAATCTGTAGCCTCTTTTTCATCAGCAATAACAAGAACTGGAAAAATGAATAATAAGATAGATAGCCCCATGAATATCTTTCTCACCCTATTTTTCATGATAACCCCTCTCCTTTTTTTAACGCTTTAATCCTCTCTAACTTTTAACCCGGATTTCTCATATAAATCCAAAAATCTCACGTGCACATGCGACTTTCACTTTATTCATTGCCTTGCCACGATTCAATAATTTCGTCGCTTTCTTGTGTAACCGACTCATGCTCCGATCCGCAATCGATTTAAATCTCGGCTCTGTATCCTTCCTTCGCCTTCGAACATTTCCACTGGCTTCATTCGGTCCGTTACCTCTCCAAGTTCAAAGTTCAGTTCCGAGTCGGTGGTTAGCCTTTGCTCAGGCCCCTTATTCCTGCTTGCTTATGTTGGCTTTCTTGGCGCACTGAACTTTAAACCTCTGAAAAACCTCTCAAAAAGATCCCAGAGCGAAGAGCGCCCGCAAGCGACCTCGGAGGCGTACGTTTAAGGGTACGCCGCACAAGGGAGCGCAGCGGGCAACGCAGTCCTTCGACTACTTGCTCAGGATGGTGAGCAAAGTCGAACCACAGATGGGCCTTTTTGAGAGGTTTTTCTTATTCCAAATGCTCGTCTCTTAACATCTTTCGAATCAAATCCGCCCTCTTCTCATCCCGATCTTTCTGGGAAAGTTTTTTCCCAAGGATTTTCTGTACATGAGCCGGCTGAGTGAGTAAAAAAAGTTCATTGACCACTTTAAGGTCCACCCCTTTTAATACCCCTAGCTCAATCCCTGTTCTTAACGTGCTTAGAAGATTCATGGCTTCCGACGAACTAATTTGATGGGCATATTTTAAAACCCCAAAAGCTCGGCCAATACGATCCTGAATTTTCGGAAAATCCTTTTTAAGCAATGCCTTGCGAGCACTCCTCTCATGCTCAATAACTTGTTTAATAATTTTCTCTAACTTTTGGACAATTTCCTCTTCCTTTTTCCCAAGCGTTAATTGATTAGAGATTTGAAATAAATTTCCAGAAGCCTCAGATCCTTCCCCATACCAACCTCGAACGGTCAAGCCTAATTTCGTCACGGCCTGCAAAACTTGATCAATTTGACGCAGCATCACAAGACCCGGTAAATGCATCATCACCGAAGCCCGAATCCCTGACCCTACATTGGTTGGACAAGCCGTGAGATAACCAAACTGAGGAGAATAGGCATACTCCAAATCCTTCTCTAAAAGATCATCTACTTTATTGACCAAATCAAGGGCATTCATCAACTGAAAACCCGACATCAAGACCTGAAGCCGCAAGTGATCCTCTTCATTGATCATAATACTCACCTGTTCATCTGCGCTGATGGTCACAGCCCGATACTCTTTGGCTTGAGCATGTTCGCGACTGATCAAATGCCTCTCAAGCAAAATTTTTCTTTCAATCTCCGAAAGATCCTCGAATCGAATCAAGAGGTATTTAGGCGAAGGAGGATAATGACGAATCGCTTTTTCAATCGTTTCGAGCAATTCCTTAATTTCGTCTTCTGTCGCCCAATGGGAAAATGGAAACCCAACGACATTGCGGGCCAGCCTCACACGGCTCGAAACCACAATGTCAGCATCGGGCCCGCTTCCTTCCAGCCATGCCGCAGTTTTACTGATCATGGTATCAATATCAATCACGAATGCCTCCGCTTGGCTTCTTTTAATTCTTTGATACGGTCTCTGAGTCGAGCAGCATCTTCAAAGGCCTCACGGGTAATCGCCTTCGTCAGCTCATCCTCTAAAGTCTTTAACTCTGTTTCCTGAGAGGTATGTTTTGACCAACGTTTGGGCACCTTACCGACATGGCGAGAGGCCTTATGAATGGCCTCAAAGAGAGGCTTCAAAAAATCCTGAAAGGCCACATAGCATTCTGGACAGCCAAATCGGCCAATGTCCTTGAACTCCCGATAGGTCATGCCACATCGAGAGCACTCTTGGGTCCCATGGGCTATTTCAGTTTCTTCAATTTCCGCCAGGCCGCTTAAAAGATCTGAGACAGAGAATTTGGAATAAATATCAATCCCTTTCCCTTTGGCACAGCCTTCACATAGATTGATCTTGACCATCTGATTATTAACAATCTCAGTATAATGAACTGTGGCTTTTTTCTTTTGACAGACTTCACATTGCATAAGGGACAAACTCCTGAATTAAAGTCAAAAATCAAAATGCAAAAATCAAAATGACAAATCAAAATCTAAAATGATCACCCATGACAAGGACACAGAACCATTTTAATTTTTAATACGTCATTTTGCATTTTGATTTTTGATTTTTGATTTTCTCACCATCACTCCCTCCCGAGCAGTCAATTCCTTATAAGCCTTCGCAATCGCCAACGTATGACTTCCAGGCTTGCCATTTCCAATCACTCTTCCATCAATATTAACTACGGGAACAACCTCAGCTGCGGTTCCGGTGAGAAAACATTCATCGGCATTATACAAATCATGACGAGAAAGAGTCTGAGCTGAAACTTCAAATCCAAGAGGTAAAGCCAGATCCATCACGGCATTTCGTGTGATCCCATCGAGAAATCCATTTTCCAAAGAGGGCGTCATCAGTTTTCCCTGCTTCAAAATAAAAATATTATCCCCCGTGCATTCGGCCACAAAACCATTTTGATTGAGCATAATGGCCTCCTGATAGCCCGCATGAAGCGCTTCAATCTTGGCCAGAATATTATTCAAATAATTGAGCGATTTTACCCTTGGGTTCACTCCCTCGGCCCAATTTCTGCGGGTGGCCACAGTAATAACGTGCATTCCATCTTGATAAGTCTCTTCGCTGTAAAGGGCAATCTTATCAACAATGATAATGATCTGGGGACGAGAGCATTGATTGGGATCGAGTCCCAGAGAACCCACCCCCCGCGTCACCACCAGACGAATATAAGCATCATGATAAGGATTTTCCAAAACAGAGGCTATCACTGCTTCGATGAGCTCTTTTTTAGACACAGGAATGGTGAGTAAAATTGTTTTGGCTGACTCATACAAACGATCCATGTGCTCCTCCAGCTTAAAAATCTTATTTTTATAAACCCGAATCCCCTCAAATACTCCATCCCCATACAAAAAACCATGGTCGTAAACAGAAATTTTTGCTTCCTCTTTTTTAAAGAACTGCCCATTGATATACACTTTCATCGAATACACCTCTTTTTTGATTTCGAGAAGAGTCCATGGTCCACGGTCCACAGTCCACAGAAATAAACTCTTCCTTTTAAACTATCGACTGTCGACTGTGGACTGTCGACTATTTTCATTCACTTATGTGGACAAAACATTTGCTGAACAAATTATAACACAATCCTTACTCTTAGCCTTGAATCGTTCCATCCTTCAAATAAAGCACCCGATCGGCCCTTTTTAAAAACTCAGGATTATGTGTGACCATCAAAATGGAAAGACCTTGAGTTTTTCTTAAATTTTCTAAGAGATCTAGAATCGCCTCTCCGTTTGCCGCATCCAAGTTCCCTGTCGGCTCGTCGGCTAGCAGAATTTGAGGCCGATTCATCAAAGCCCTCGCAATTGCAATTCGCTGCTGTTCTCCCCCTGAAAGTTCCTGAGGACGATGGAGTTTTCGATTGGCTAAACCCATCAGCTCAAAAAGCTCATCCATCCTTTTTAATGCATCTTTGGAGAGACGATGCTGAGAAAGTAAAACCGGCAGAAAAATATTTTCATAAGCCGTCAGTTCAGGCAAGAGATGATAAAATTGAAAAATAAATCCAATATGCTGATTACGCAAAAGCGAAAGGGCACGATCCGAAAGCTGGGTCAAATCTTTCCCCAGGACAGAAATTCGACCTAAACTGATATCATCCAAACCTGCCACCAAATGAAGCAAGGTGCTTTTGCCACTCCCGGAAGGGCCCACGATCATGACAAACTCACCCTTATGAAGAGAAAAATTAATTTTTTTAAGAACCTCAACTGAATTTTTTCCTAAAAGAAAGGATTTTTTGACACCTTCAACTTTGATTAAGGAACAATCATCATTCATATCGAATCGCTTCCACAGGCTTTAATCGAGCTGCTTGAAAGGCAGGATATAAGGCAGCCAAGAGGCTTAGTACTAAAGCAGACAGGGCAATGAGAAGAGACTGCTTGATATCAATGAGCGCAGGAATTTTATCCAAATAATAAACATCTCTTGGAAAAAATTCGAATCCTGTCCACTTCTTCACTGCATTGGCAATGGGATTTAAATTTAAAGAGAGAAAAATCCCCCCTGCAAAACCCAAAAAAGTTCCCACAGCCCCAATTAAAAACCCCTGAAATAGAAAAATCCTTAAAATAGATCCCGAGGTTGCACCTAAAGCCCTCAAAATGCCCACTTCCTTCACCTTTTCCATGACCATCATAATGAGACTTGACGAAATATTAAATGCGGCAACCAGAATAATCAAAAGTAAAATCCAAAACATCATCCATTTCTCTGTGACAACGGCTCGAAATAAATTCTTATTCATCTCAAGCCAGGTTCTCACCAAAACCGTTTTTCCTATTTTGTCTTTAATCAACTGCTTGATTTGAAAAACATCACTTGAATCGCGAATATTCACACTGATCCCTGAAACAGATTTTCCTAAGGCGTAAAGCTCCTCGCCTAACTCAAGAGAAATATAAATGAGATTCAAGTCGTACTCATACATTCCGGAATCAAAAATACCCGTGACTTGAAAACGCAAGGCATGAGAAGAAAGCCCCAGGGGAGTAGGAATAGAAACAGGAGATAAAAGTTCTACCGTATCCCCTAATTTCAAATGAAAGAGATGTGCAAACTCATTTCCAATAATCATCCCCCTTTTCCTGGAGCCCGTATCAAAAGTAAATTTCCCTTGAGCGATATAAGATTGAATGGACGTCGTCCCCTCTTCTAAAAGGGGGTCAATCGCCCGAATAAAAACCCCATAGACCTTTTCATGAACCCTGGCCAAGATCTGGCCTGAAACAAAAGGAGAAGCGGCTTCGACCTCAGGAAGTCCTTTAAGGAGATCCAAAACTTTTTGGGGTTCCTCAATCGGATGATCTCCCCCGACGGTAATCGGAGAATAAACGCCTAAAACTCTTTTTTTTAAATCCCGATCAAAGCCACCCATGACGGAAAGGACCACGATCAAAGCCATGACCCCCAAGGCAATTCCAAAAATAGAAAAAATATTAATCAGGGAAATCCATCGATGGCGATGACGACCTCGCAGGTATTTGACGCTGATAAATAAGGAAAATGGAAGACGTGTCAGCATAAGATAAGTTAAAAGTTAAAAGTGAAAAGTGAAAAGTGAAAATAAAAAACTAAAAAAGTTTGGGGTCTTTGTTTTGAATTTTTCATTTTTAACTTTTCATTTTTAACTTTTTTTTACTCTGGCCTTAATTGCGGAAAGAGAACCACCTCTCGAATCGATGGCGCTCCCGTTAGAATCATCACCAATCGATCAATGCCAATTCCTAATCCCCCCGCACAGGGCATTCCATATTCCAAGGCCCGTACAAAATCTAAATCAGAATCCTTTCCTGATTCGCGTGTCTTTTCCTCAAAGCGCTTGGCTTGTTCAAGAGGGTCATTTAACTCAGAATAGGCATTGGCCACTTCCAACCCCTGAATAAAAAGTTCGAAGCGTTCTGCACGTGTCGGGTCTGTCAATTTAGTTTTTGCCAAGGGACAAAGCTCCAAGGGATAATCAATAATAAAAGTCGGTTGAATCAATTTTTCCTGGACCACCTTATCAAAAATTTCATTGATGACTTCCATGTTAGACCATTGGGGATCAACAAAAAGACCTAATCGCTTAGCCTCTGGAATAGGATTTTCTAAAGGAAGGGCATCTAACCCTGCATGAATTTTAATCGCCTCAAAATAATCGAGACGCTGCCAGGGCAAATTAAATTTTAAAATTTCTTTTTCCCCTTGAATCTCTCGAGTTCCAATCACTTGATCGCACAAATTCAAAAAAAGATTCTCCGTCAAATTCATCATATCCTCGTAATCATCATAGGCGGAATAAACCTCGAGCATGGTGAATTCAGGATTATGAAATCTAGAAAGACCTTCATTTCGAAAATTGCGATTAAGCTCATAAACCTTTTCAAGCCCGCCGACCAAGAGTCGTTTCAGATAAAGCTCGGGCGCAATTCTCAAATAAAGATCTGTGTCTAATGCCTCATGATGAGTCACAAAAGGTTTTGCAACAGCCCCTCCAGGAATGGCCTGCATCATCGGGGTCTCAACTTCTTGGAAATCAAGACTGTCTAAAAACTTTCTAACATGACGAATAATCCCGGAGCGAAGCTTAAAAAGTTTACGAACTTCCCCATTAGAAATAAGATCGACATAGCGTTGACGATAGCGAATCTCAACATCTTTTAACCCATGCCATTTTTCAGGTAAAGGACGAAGCGACTTGGAAAGAAAAACAAAATTTTTAACAAGGACCGTTATCTCGCCCGTATGGGTCTTAAAAAGTTCACCTTCGATCCCCAAAATATCGCCAATATCCACCTTCCCAAAAAGGGTAAAGAGTTCCTCTGCGATGAGATCTTTTTTGAGGTAAAATTGAATTTTCCCGCTGCGATCTTCCAAGTTGCCAAAAAGCGTCTTCCCATGCCCCCGTAAAGCTATCACTCGCCCAGCCAATTTGACGGCTAAACCTTCATTAAAAGAACTCGAGCATTCAGAAAGTGAATGGCTTCTTACAAATTTTCGCCCATAAGGTTCAATGCCTTGAGAAAGAAGAAAGGAAAGTTTCTCTTTCCTTTGACGAAAATATTCATTTTCAACATCGCTCATTAAAAACCCCTTTAAGCATTGGAATACAGCGTGAAAGCTTAGTATAGCGTAAGAAGGGTGTCAAGCACAGTCAACGAAAAATAACTCCTTCCCGCTTTGTTTCAAAATATGATAGTCTTTTCCAAAATTCATATGAAAAAATCTAGCCTGATCATAGCAATCGTTTTACTCGCTTTTGCCGGAACTTTTCTTAATGCTTATGCAGATGAAAGAACTGATTTTTCTCTTCAGCAAGCCCTAGACCAAGCCCTTGAATCTAACTTATCTCTGAAAGTAGAACGAATATCTCCTCCCATTTCAAAATTAGATATCCAAAAAAACAAAGGCGTCTTTGATCCCAATTTTTCTTTAAAATCAAATTATGATGATGGCCGAACACCTCTAACCAAACAATATTCGATTGCAGCTGGAGGACTTCTTCAAACCCAATCCAAAACCATGACTTCATTAGGTGAACTGAGAGGAAAAATTCCATTGGGAACCCAATATCTTTTGAATTTTAAATCCATTCGGGACTCGAGCACCTTTAACCGATTTGACGCTGAATACAGTCAGGTCGCTTCATTCACGCTTATACAGCCTCTTCTAAAAGATTTTGGAACCGGCACCAACACAGCCTGGATTCGGATATCGAAGAACAACTTCACAAGTTCCAAGTTAAAACTCAAACAAACGATCATCGATTTAGTGAGCCAGGTCGAGTCAACTTATTGGGACCTGGTTCTGGCACGTGAAGACCTCGAAGTGAAAAAAGAATCTTTGAAATTGGCCCAATCGCTTTTTGAACAGACTGAAACAAAAGCAAAAATTGGAACGGTGTCTCCTTTAGAGGTTGTTCAGGCCCGTGCAGGAGTCGCCACCCGAGAAGAATCATTACTGCTTGCAGAGCAAGCCATTAAACTTCAAGAAAATAATCTTAAGAAACTTTTATTTAAAGATATGCTCCTTCATCGAATGACCCAACCCATCCCAACTGAACAAGCTCAGCCTGAATACCACGAAGCATCCATTGATGAAAGAATAAAATGGGCCCTGGAAAATCGACCCGACTTAAAACAAATGAAACTCGAACTTGAAAATCAAAATATTCTTTTGAAATACTATCAAAATCAATCTCTTCCCCGTCTTGATCTTCAAGGGACACTCGGCTTGAATGGGCTCGGGGGTGGATTTGCCAACGCTCTCGATAACACCTTCAGTGAAGATAATCCCCTCTGGGGAGTCGGCATCAATGTGACTTATCCTTTAGGAAATAGAACTGAAAAAGCAAACGTTCAGCAAAGTAAACTCCAAATTAAAAAATCTCTTTTGGAACTTAAAAAGCTAGAAGATAATATCATCATTGACACCGATACGCTCACCAGTCAGGTCGCCACGTTATGGAAGAAAATTCAGGCTTCCGCTCTCTCCAAACAATATGCTGAAGAAGCCTTAAAGGCCGAACAAAAAAAATACGAGGCAGGAATCTCCACCAGCCATAATGTCCTAGATTTTGAAGAGGATCTTGCCATTGCGAAGTCTAATGAACTTCATTCACAAGTTGATTATATGAAGGCTTCAATCGAACTCGATCGAACCCAGGGAACGACTTTAGAGACAAATCATATTCATATTTTTGAAGAAGAATGATCACAAAATCAAAAATCAAAAGTCAAAAATCAAAATTAAGGTAGAAATTTATTTACAAAAAAACTCCGAAATTAAAAATCAACTCAATACCTTAGGGCTCTTGTGTCCTGAGCCCATCATTGAAACTGCAAAAAGAATAAAGAAAATAAAGAAGGGACAAGTCCTTGAAATCCTCTCAGATGATTGGGGAATGAAAACAGATCTCCCAGCCTGGTGCAAAAGTACCGGACACATTTTGATAGAGATTAAAGAAGAAAAGAATTATTTGAAATGTCAGGTTAAAAAATGAAGAATGAAAAATGAAAAATTGAATACCACAAACGTTTTTAATTTTTTTACTTCTTACTTTTTACTTCTTACTTTTTACTTTTAATTGTCCCACCCATCGATCCGCCTCACGGGTTGGTTTAGGAATACGATATCCATCACAAAAGGAAAGCACGAAATCAACGGCGCTCTTGTGATTCATTTGATGACCAGGAGACACAAAAATAGGTCGAACTCCTTTTCTTGTTCTTAAGACGACACCCACTTGTTTTTCTTGATCAATCAAAGGCGAAAAGCATCCTTTGTCTATCCCCGGCTCGTGGTAGGTCCCTATCAACCGTGATTTTGCACATCCAATGGTTGGCTTATCTAAAATAATTCCAAGATGACTTGCAATCCCTAATCCCCTAGGATGGGAAATCCCTTGACCATCAAAAAAGACTAAATCAGGTTCATGTTTTAAAAGTTGAAAAGCCTTTAATAAAATAGGCCCTTCGCGAAAGGCCAACAAGCCAGGAATATAAGGAAACGAAATTTTTGACCGTGCAAAGACTCTCTCCAACTCGATACCATCTCGCAAACGATAGATAATAATCCCTGCAATCCCTTCTTCCCTATCAAGATCGAGCGCAATATCCGACCCGGCAACGGTTTCAACATTTTTAGGTCCATCGCTAAGTATGACCTGACGTGCTAAATTCTTCTGAATCTCAAAAGCCTCCCGAGGGGAAACATTCCATGAATGAATTTCTTTAATTTTCATAACCTTCTTTTTGTAGCCATCTAACCCGAATTTCTCATCACATTTCTACTCAGAGCGCCAATTCCGCCTCGTCTGCGTCGTCAGACTCGGTCGGCCACACTCAACATACTGTAAAGTATGCCTCGCATGTCCTCGGTCGTCAACCTCCCCTCCAAAGCGGACTTGACGGTCTCGCTACGAAATCTGATGAGAAATCCGGGCTAAAGTAAATTTTTTATTTTTTCCTAATTTTACCTTCTTTAAATACATTCCTAACTACTTACAGGAAAAGTAATTACAATACTATATCTTTTCATCAAATTTTTCCCAAAAAAAAATTGACAACTCTATCATTTAAGTGCTACGCTTTACCTGATGTAGAGGGAGTTGAAAACTGAATAGCAGGGCCTGAAAAAGGTAAACTATTCGAAAGAATAGGGCGCAAAGTTCCAGACCTGTCAGAGCCGAGAGTCGAGATAGCACATTTGCATGGGAGTCGATCTCATGAAGGTTTGCTAAATCGATTCCAAATCTCGATTCTCGGTTGTTACGGTGGCTGAACTGCCAAGGCTTAGGGGTTGACAAAAGGGTTTGTTCCAGAGCCTATTCTTTCGATGTTAATAAAAAAGAATATGGCTCTATTTTTTTGAGCAAATCATAAAATTAAAGAGAATAGAACCGATCGTGACAGGTCCCAAGACCTGTCCAAGAGAGGTGCTTGAGGGAAGTGTGCCCCCCCTCGCTTTCCCAAGCACCTCTTATTTTTACCATCCTTCAACCACGGCCTCGACAACATGATGGGAGAGATCTTCTTCTAAGGTAGGAAGTTGACTTTTTTCTTGTTCGGTGAGACTACCCACAGCGGTTCTTTCTACTTCTCTAAAACTGCCGGCAATAAAATAGGTGGCCTCCCCTTCCACTCTTCGATCTTTCCAGAGGGGCTGACCCGTTTTTAAATCAATCAAACTAATTTTTGTAATGAGCCGCAACCGATACTCACTCACATCCTTAAAATCTTTTCCTGTAAATCTTAAGGGTTCCCTGCGATACTCCAAAAATTCGCCCTCTAAGCGTACATCCGCATCTTCCTCTTCCACCACTCGAAGGGTTCCATCAATTTGAAATTGATTAATAATTTGGTTGGTTAGGCTCATCTCTATTCCAGGTTCAGGTGTGAGATTTTTGAAGGTTGGAATCACAATTGTTTTCAAATTGGAAGGCAAAATCGAACCCACACGATAACCGCAACCCCCTAAAACCAAGGCTGTAAGAAGTGTAAAAGATACGAAAATTTTTGGTTTAATCAAGTCAGGATCCTTTCTTTTATGAAATTTCAGGGGAAGGAGATTCTTTAGCCCCCAACGCCTCTATTCTCTTTTTTGCAGTTTTTCCCTCTTCCATGTCTGGAAAAGTTTCCAAAAGCTGTTGATAATAAACCTTCGCAGACTTTTTATCTCCAACCTTGTTGTAATAAGCAGCAATTTGTAAAAGCCCTTGGGCCTTACGCGTATTCAATTCTTGAATCTTGGCTTTCACTTCTTCAGTACGGCGGCTTTCAGGATATTCTCTCAAAAATTCCTTAAAAAGTTCAAGGGCCTTGTCCGTTGCAGCCTGATCATAAGAAGCACCGCGGGATTGCTTATAAGCACAAAGCCCCATTCGATACTTCGCCTCATCACGCAAACTACTTTTGTTATGATTTTTTAAAAGCGTTTTATAAGCCTCCATCGCTTCTGGATATTTCTTTTGTTTTTCATAAGCACGACCTATTCCAAACTGGGCTTGATCTGCCAAATTTCCAAAGGGAAAATTTTCTACAACCTTCTTGAAAATTTCAATGGCAATGTCCATGGAGGGAAATAAGGCCAGCTTGATAAGCTTTAACTTCCTTTTCTTTCCAGACAAGAAAAGACTTCCAATTTTATATTCCTCTTCAACAATTTTTTCAATATCTGGGTATGAAGGATACTTTTCTATCAACAGTTGATCGGCTTGATACGCTTCATAATAAAATCCTGCCTTCTGATAATTCTCCGCTTCACGCACCAAAGCCATCGTGGCCCAAGAACTGGTTGGATAGGCCTTAACCAATTTCTTATACTCTTTTGCAGCCCGTTCCCAATCGCCCTTTTTCTCAAAACTTTCTGCATGCTGAAATTGTGCCTTTGAAGAACCCTTCACGGCATATTTTGGATTATACCAATTTCCTGTCTTTGGATCCCAAATCCAAACCGCCTGACTCGAGGTCACAAGAGAGGAAAGAAGAAAAGAGAAGGCTAAAACGGTTACGCAAAGAAGGCGAGGAAAGGAGCAAAACCTTACTCGTATTTTTTCCAATAATCTAGGTTGATGATTCATTTTCATGGAGTCATTTCTAGTGATGAACATTGGGGGACATCTTACGTCAATTCAAAAGAAGCTGTCAATAATGAAAATCCAAAAATCAAACATTAAAAATCAAAATGACAATGTAAAACTTAAAATGTCTCCCTTGCATTAGCATCATAAATTTTGGATTTTAGTATGTCATTTTGCATTTTGATTTTTGAATTTTAAATTAACTTTATTTCCCCAGCACCTCTTTAAATTTCTTTGTAAGGGCAGGAACCACCTCAAACAAATCTCCAACAATCCCATAATCCGCAATTTGAAAGATGGGGGCGGCTGAATCCTTATTAATGGCAATGATTGTATCAGACTGCCGCATTCCAAACAAATGCTGAATGGCGCCAGAAATCCCACAGGCAATGTAAATCTTCGGCTTGACTGTTTTTCCCGTCTGCCCCACCTGATGAGGATAGGGAATCCACCCCAAATCAACTGCAACCCGGCTTGCCCCTACAGCCGCATCCAAGACCTCGGCCAATTCGCGAATGATTTTAAAATTTTCAGGGACTTTAAGGCCCCTCCCTCCTGAAACGATGATACTGGCCTCTGCCACATCTTTTTCCCGACCCGGATCTTTATGAAAAGCAATGACCTTTGACCGTCCCTTTAAAAAGATTTCTTCCAAAACAGGTATTTCATGAATCAAACCCTTCCGGTCTTGATCAGGGTCAAGAGCCCGTATGGATCTGGGCTTGATCGAAATAATCTGAGGCCGATGCCCTTTAAAAAGAACCTCTGCGAGCCTTCTTCCACCAAAACAGGGACGTAACATCTGAAGTTGATTTTCTTTGATTGTAAATTGCGTAATGGAAGACGAGAAACCGCATTTGAGCTTGACCATGAGTCTTCCACCCAGCCAACGCCCAACGCTGGTTGCTCCCAAAACAATCCATTCAGGATCTATTTTTTTAAGCACATCAAAACAAACTTCCGCATAAACCTCACCCGCAAGATTTAAAAATCTGGAATCCTTTGCCCAAAAAATCTCATCTCCCCCACTTTGAATCAACCTTTTAATCTCTTCCTCCTTCTCAACACCTAAAACGACTACAGCAACCTTCAAAGAAAGGGGATCCGCCATCTTCCTTGCAGCCGCGATCAATTCAAAGGAGATTGATTTTATTTCTCCTCCCGCCACCTCCACTAAAACCGCAATATGGGTTTTCAATTAAATCAACTTCTTTTTCAAAAGTTCATTCACCAACTCCGCCGCAGCCTCCTCAGCTCTCCCGGAGAAAATTTTTACTCCCTCTTTTTTTGGAGGATCCTGAACTGCACAAACTTGAGTCTGTGCACCTTGATCCCCAATAAGAGATACCTCCAATTCCAACTCTTTAAGCCCCCATATAGGGATTGGGACATTTTTGGCTGCCATTTTCCCCTTCAAAGAAGGAAGACGAGGCTCATTAATTTCTTTTACAACACTGATGAGGGCAGGAAGCTGGACCTCAATCTCGTAATATCCGCCAATCACCATTTGCTCCAAACGAAGAACCCCCTCCTTAATTTCAATGACTTTACGAACATCCATCACAAAGGGAAGCTTTAAACATTCTGCAATGGCAGAGGAAATAATTCCATTCTCACCATCACTCGACTGTTTCCCTGAAATAATCAGGTCAAAGGGAGAATTTTTCTCAATGGCCCTACTTAAGATGAAAGCTGTTCCTAAAAGATCTGAACCCGCAAAGGAAGGATCACTTAAAAGAATACCTCGATCAGCCCCTACCGAAACAGAAAATCTGAGGAGATTCAGCGCAGTAGGTTTTCCCATACTGATTACAACCACTTCACCTGTTAAACGTTCCTTTAAACGAACGGCCTCTTCAATCGCATACTCATCAGAGGGATTGCAAATAAGGTCAAGCCCTTCCCTCAAAACATGAAAATTTTGCTGAAAGGTCTGATCCTTGGTATCCGGAACTTGTTTGGCAAGAGCGATGATCTTCATATATTAAATCCAAAATCCAAAAATCAAAAACCAAAATTAAGGAGCTTATCTATTTAAATCCAAAATCCAAAAATCAAAAACCAAAATTAAGGAGCTTATCTATTTAAATCCAAAATCCAAAAATCAAAAACCAAAATTAAGGAGTTTTTGATATTTTTTACGTATATTCTTTCAGCAAATTAGCTGCAATCATGTTTCGCTGAATCTGATTAGTCCCTTCATAAATCTGTGTAATTTTGGCATCTCTCATCATTTTCTCAACGGGATAATCTCTCATATAGCCATACCCACCCAAAATTTGAACTGCATCGGTCGTTACCTTCATGGCCATATCTGATGCGAAAAGTTTCGACATCGCAGCTTCTTTGGTAAAACGACTGGTTTGGGAAGCATCAAATGCCTTTGCCACAGCATAAGTAAGCGCCCTTGCAGCCTC
This sequence comes from Chlamydiota bacterium, assembly GCA_016178055.1. Taxonomy (NCBI): domain Bacteria; kingdom Pseudomonadati; phylum Chlamydiota; species Chlamydiota bacterium. Next base: position 70,577 of record JACOUC010000003.1, read on the forward strand.
AATTTGTGTGGCCATATCTGCCAGCATGATTTGAATCGCCTGAAAAGATGAAATGGGTTTTCCAAACTGCTTACGATCTTTCGCATAGGCCGCCGCTATATCCAAAGCGCCTTGTGCAATGCCTACGGCCTGGGCAGCTACACCGGGCCTTCCATGATCAAAATTTTTAAGGGCAATGACAAAACCCCTCCCCTCTTTACCTAATAAATTTTCTTCAGGGACCTTGCAATCCTCAAAAATCAGGGTTCGCGTTGCCGAGGATCGTATTCCCATTTTATCTTCTTTTTTGCCAAAACTAAAACCTTCCATTCCCTTTTCAAGAATAAATGCGGATGAGCCTCTGGGCCCTTTTGAAGCATCGGTCGTTACAATGACGGTATAAATCTCTGCTTCTCCACCGTTGGTGACCCATTGCTTCGTCCCATTCAAGATATATTGATTCCCTTTTTTCTGGGCTTTCGTCGTAATAAAGCCAATATCACTGCCCGAGCTGGGTTCTGTAATTGAAAAAGCGGCCAATTTTTTTCCTGAAGCAACATCGGGGAGATATTTCTTCTTCTGCGCTTCATTCCCAAACATAATGATGGGATAACTTCCTAAACCGGTCGCTGCGATACTGAGGGCGATACCGCCGCAAGCCCGGCTCATTTCCTCCACAACCAAAACCAGCTCCATCAAACCTCCACCTAGTCCTCCATATTCTTTGGGGATATAAACGGAAGTAAGACCGGTTTCACCAAAAACTTTAACAAGTTCCCAGGCAAATTCATTACTATGATCGTATTTTTCTCGGACGGGAACTACTTTTTCTTCCGCAACCTGGCGGGCCAAAGCCCTAATCTCTTTTTGCTCATCGGTTAAAAAATAATCGAGCATGTAAGCCTTTCTAATTGAGACGCAAGATGTTTGGTTGATTCCATTTTAACACCCCCTTGATTTTTTTCAAGGGGATCGCACAAAAAAAGGTTCAAAGTTCAAAGTTTAAAGAAAACTGATCTCATGCGTTTTTTCCCTTGAACCTTGAACTTTGAACCTTTAGACTCTTTTAAAACTATGGGACTTCTCGAAGGAAAAAACGCGATTGTTTTTGGCGTGGCCAACAAACGCAGTATTGCATGGGCCATTGCTCAAGCTCTTCATCGGGAGGGAGCCCGTCTTGCTTTGACTTATCAAGGAGAGCGAATCGAAGAAAATGTTCGTGAGCTTGCAACAACTCTAAAAAACCCCATTATTCTTCCTTGTGATGTCACTAAAGATCATGAAATCGCTTCCGTTTTTGAAAATCTTTCGAAATTGTTTGATCATTTAGACATTTTAATTCATTGTGTTGCCTATGCACGAAAAGAAGAGCTTGAAGGACGCTTCATTCATACCACACGAGAAGGTTTTCGCATTGCGCTAGACATCAGTGCCTATTCGCTTCAAGCACTGGTTCGAGGAGCCCTTCCCCTTCTTGAGAAAAAAGGAGGAAGCGTTATCGCCCTCACTTATTTAGGGGGATATAAAGTTGTTCCTCATTATAATGTGATGGGAGTTGCTAAATCAGCGCTTGAAACCTCCATTCGATATCTTGCTTACGAATTAGGAGAAAAGAATATTCGTGTCAATGGCATCTCAGCCGGCCCCATCAATACCCTGGCCGCTCGAGGAATTTCCGGATTTACTAAAATGCTTGAAGTTTATCGCCAGAGAGCTCCTCTTAAAAGAAATGTGAGCGCATCGGAAGTTGCTGATACTGGCCTTTTTATGGCTAGCGATCTATCTAAGGGAATCAGTGGGGAAATTATCTACGTCGATGCAGGATATCATATTACAGGGGCTTAAAAATACAGTTTAAAGTTTAAGGTTCAAAGTTCAAGGACTCTACGTGCTAGTTTTTTTCTTTCAACTTTCAACTTTCAACTTTCAACTTTCAACTTTTAACTTTGAACTACTTAAAAAGGATTCTATGTTATTAAAAGATAAAAAAGGGATTATTTTGGGCGTTGCAAACAGTCGAAGCATTGCCTGGTCCATTGCACAAGCCTTTCATGATGAAGGAGCTAGATTTGCCATGACCTGTCAAAATGAAAAAATAGCAAAAAATGTTCGCCGCCTAGCGTCTAAGCTCAGTTCTTGTCCTCTCCTTTCTTGTGATGTCACTTCAAACGAGCAAATCGAAAATGTTTTTCAGTTTCTTAAACAAGAATTTGGCACTATTGATTTTCTTATTCACAGTATCGCGTATGCCCCCCCCAAAGAATTGCGAGCGAAATTTACCGATGTTTCAAGAGAAGGATTTGCTACAACCTTAGAGATAACCGCTTTTTCACTCACTGCAGTCATCCAAAAAGCCATTCCTCTCATGCCCAAAGGAGGAAGTATTATGACTTTGACTTCACTGGGAGGATGGAGAATTGTTCCCAACTATCACGTCATGGGAGTTGCTAAATCAGCTCTTGAGTCGAGTGTACGCTACCTTGCAAATGATTTAGGAGAGCAAAACATTCGCGTGAATGGAATTTCTCCAGGCCCTATTCGAACGGTCTCAGCGATGGGCATTCGAAGATTTTCTCAAATGCTTAAAACCCACCAAGAAAGGTCCCCTTTAAGAAGAAATGTCAAAGGGAGTGATGTTGCTAAATCCGCTATTTTCCTAGCCAGTGATGCTTCAAGCAATATTACAGGTGAGATTTTATTCGTCGATGCGGGCTATCATATTATTGGGATTTAGTCCTAACGAAATTGAGAATTGACAATTGATGATGAAGGTAAAATAAATTAATTCCTAAATTATCAATTTTCAATTATTCATTTTCAATTATTTCTCAAATCTCTTAATAATTAAAGTCGCATTATGCCCACCAAATCCTAAAGAATTTGAAAGGGCTATATTGACTTTTGCTTTGCGGGCTTGATTGGGGACATAATCTAAATCACAGTCCGGATCAGGATATTGATAATTAATGGTCGGAGGAATCACTCCATCACGAATAACCAAAGAACAGACAATCAGTTCAACAGATCCGGCAGCTCCCAAGAGATGCCCCGTCATAGACTTGGTTGAGCTAATGGGCACTTTCTTCGCACTCTCTTTAAAAACTTGCTTAATGGCTTGGGTTTCTAATTTATCATTTAAAGCAGTCGAGGTGCCATGAGCATTGATATAATCGACATCCAAAGGATTAATCTCAGCATCTTCCAAAGCCATTTTCATACACCGCGTGGCTCCTTCTCCGTCTGGAGCAGGCGCCGTCATATGGTACGCATCACCCGTCAGGCCATAGCCAATAAGTTCGGCATAAATACGTGCGCCTCTTTTCTTTGCATGCTCTAATTCTTCCAAAATTAAAATTCCTGCACCTTCTCCCATGACAAAACCATCTCTTTGGCGATCAAAGGGACGACTGGCCCGAAGCGGATCATCGTTACGTGTGGACAAGGCATGCATGGCACAAAAACCACCTAATCCTAAATTTGTAATTGCCGCCTCTGCCCCTCCCGCAATCATGGCATCGGCATCTCCATGAAGAATCAATCGTGCCGCCTCTCCAACCGCATGAGCTGAAGTGGCACAAGCCGTTGCGATACAAGAATTGGGTCCTCTAGCCCCCGTCTGAATGGAAATTTGTCCGGGAGCCATGTTCACGATGAGCATTGGAATTAAAAAAGGGGACATTCGGGAAGGACCCTTTTTAAGCATGATGAGATGCTGCTCTTCAACGGTTGTAATCCCACCGATTCCGGATCCTACAAGCACTCCTACACGATTTGAATCAACCTTATTCACTTCAAGATGAGCATCTTCCAAGGCCATTTTAGCTGCAACGACCGCAAAGCGAACAAAAGGATCCATCCGTTTAAGTTCTTTTGGCCCAATGTATTTCGAGGGATCAAAATTCTTCACCATGCAAGCAAAACGTGTATCAAATTTGCTCACATTAAAACTCTTAATGGGTCCAGCAGAACTTTTCCCTTGAACAATATTACTCCAAAATTCATCAAGGTTATTTCCACTGGGAGTCACAACCCCTAAACCCGTAATCACCACTCTTCTTCCGTGCATCAATTTTTATCTTCCTTAACTATGAAAAACGAGTCCACGGTCAACGGTCAACAGTCTATAGAAAATAAACAATTCCTTTAAAACTGTTGACCATTGACTGTCGACTGTGGACTGGAAACCATTTTCATCCACATGTGTGGCCAAACGTTTATGACTACAACTATAAAAACAGGAGCTCGAAAAAATAAAAAAAGCATTTCCCACTTTTCAATTATATAAAAAAGAAAGGGGAAATGCTCCTCTTATCCAAGCTTTAAGCACTCTTAGATTTCTGCTTTTCCTCTATGTATCGGATGGTATCCCCTACCGTTTTTAGCCTTTCAGCATCTTCATCGGGGATTTCAGCATCAAATTCCTCTTCGAAGGCCATCACAAGCTCAACGGTATCAAGGGAGTCAGCCCCCAAATCCTCAATAAAGGACGCCTCCGGAGTCACTTCTTCCGGATTCACCCCTAACTGCTCCACAATAATTTTTTTAACTTTCTCTTCGACTGACATTCAATGACCCTCCTCTCTTCTCGTAGGCTATGTTTACGACTCAACTTCATCATTTCCAACAAGGTGATCGTTTTAAGTTACCAGGCCTCCACAAACCTGAATCACTTGTCCATTTACATATCGAGATAAATCACTTGAAAGAAACAAAACAACGTTGGCTACATCCTGGGGAAGTCCAAAACCACCCATGGGAATTTTTTTGAGCATTGCTTGCCGTACATCTTCTGGCAACTTCTCTGTCATTGCCGTTTGAATAAAACCTGGGGCTACAGCATTTGCTGTTATTCCTCTAGAGGCAAGTTCCCTGGCTACTGACTTCGTAAAAGCAATCACACCTGCCTTAGAAGCGGCATAATTCGCTTGACCTGCATTCCCCACCAGACCAATCACAGAAGCAATATTTATAATTTTACCCGTCCGATTCTTCATCATCGAACGTGCAACAGCCTTCGTAAAATTAAACGTGCCCTTGAGATTGATATTTAGAACTAAGTCCCAGTCCTTTTCTTCCATGCGAACCAGGAGGGTATCCCGCGTAATGCCTGCATTGTTCACAAGTATATCAATGGTCGAAAATTTGTCAAGCGCATTGTCCACCACAACTTTAACTTCTTCAGCATTGGATACATCCACCTTAAAAAATTCTGATTTACGGCCAAGGGCACGAATCTCATTGACCGTTTCTTGCCCCGCCACTTCATTCATATCACAGACAGCAACATGGGCCCCCTCTTTTGCAAAGGTGAGCGAAATGGCCTTTCCAATTCCTTGAGCAGCACCTGTGACAAGCGTATTCTTACCCTCGAGCAACATCTGGCCCCCCTTTCAAAAATAATTAAAAATTAACAATTGAAAATTGATAATTGTCCATTCTCAATTTTCAATTCTCAATTGCGTTTTTTATTTTCTCCAAACTTTCCACATCCTCGACATTAAACATTTTCGTGTCCGGTGCAATTTTTCTCTGCAAACCGGACAAGACTTTACCACATCCCACTTCAATAAAGAAATCAAAACCTGCTTTAACCATCGAACGAATACTTTGTTCCCAAAGAACCGAATGAGTCACCTGCTCGATTAAAAGATTTCGAATTTCTTGGATGTGAGAAATCTCTTCTCCCAGAACATTACAAAAAAAATGAGCTTGCGGTTGAGAAATAGAGAAACCTTTCAAATATTCTTGTAACTTCGCTTGAGCACTTTCCATGAGAGGAGAATGAAAGGCCCCGCTGACCTGAAGCGAAATCACACGGCGTGCCCCCCTTTCCTTACAAGCATGAGAAGCACGATCAATGCCTCGAGCCGTACCACTGATGACAATTTGCCCAGGGCTATTGACATTGGCAACGGTTACAACATCCTCATCGACAATTGACTGACAAATTTCCTTAATCTGATCATACTCAAGCCCCAAAATGGAGGCCATGGTCCCAGACTTTTCTAAACATGCCTCTTCCATAAATTTCCCACGAGAGGAAACAATTTTAAGAGCATCTTCAAATTTAAGGCTTTTTGCAGCGGTTAGAGCCGTAAATTCTCCCAGGCTCAAACCAGCCACAGCTTCTATTTGAATCTCGGGAAAAACAGATTTTAAAACAGCTAAAGAGGCAAGACTTGTGACAAAAATGGCGGGCTGGCAAACTTTGGTTGAGGTTAATTCTTCTTCGGGTCCCTCAAAACATAATCGACTCAAATCAAAACCTAAAATGTCATTGGCCTTTAAAAATAATTCTCGGGCAACTTCGTATTGCGAAAAAAACTCTTTTCCCATCCCAACATATTGCGCCCCCTGCCCAGGGAACAAAAGTGCGATTTTCAAATGTTAACTCTTCCTGTTAAAATTCAAAGACTCATCCGCTTCAAAAGTTTTTCATCAATCTCTACCACAATTTTGATTTTTGATATTTGATTTTCGATATAGATTCTTACCACCGAATCACCATTCCTCCCCATGTAAAGCCAGCGCCAAAGACAACAATGAGTAAGCAATCTCCCGATTGCATCCTTCCTTCTTTACGGGCATCATCCAAGGCAATGATAATAGAAGCCGCAGAGGTATTGCCGTAGCGATCTACATTGATATAAATTTTTTCGCTCGGAAGAGAAAGCTTTTTGGCCACTGCATCAATAATTCTTTTATTGGCCTGATGAGGAATAAATAAATCAACGTCCTCTCTTTTTAAACCACATTTAAGGAGGGTTTCATCAGCCATTCTGTACATCAAATCAATGGCGTTTTTATAAACTTCTCGGCCATCCATTTTAATAAAATGAAGTCGTTGATCAATGGTCTCGTGAGTTGCGGGCATCATTGAACCTCCGGCAGGAACCTTCAGTAAATCAGCTCCTCGACCATCCGATCCTAGAACCGCGCCTAAAATTTGATGATCCGCATGATTTTTCTTTAAAACCGCCGCCCCTGCCCCATCCCCAAAAAGAATACAGGTTCCACGATCTTTCCAATCAACCATGGAGGAAAGTTTTTCAACCCCAATCACTAAAGCCGTCTGATACTGATCCGACTCAAGAAATTTTTTTGCAACTTCCAGGGCAAAGAGAAATCCCGAACAAGCCGCGTTAAGATCAAAGGCAAAGGCCTTCGAAGCTCCTATTTTTTCCTGAATGATACAGGCCGTCGAAGGACACAGCATATCCGCGGACATGGTCGCAACAATCAAAAGATCGACTTCGGAAGGATTGATTTTTGAATCTTGAAGAGCCTTTTTTGCGGCATGAGCCCCCATATCGGACGCATAAAAATCATGAGAAGAAATTCGTCTTTCTCGAATGCCAGTTCGCTCAAAAATCCATTGATCGGTGGTTTCAATTGTTTTTTCAAGATCAAAGTTGGAAAGAATTTTTTTAGGTAAATAGCAACCTGTGCCAACGATACCCACCATATTTGTCTAAACCCCTTGGGAAAGAGACGAATTCAAGCGATCCATTTCATCTTCAATATGCCGATTCACTTTGTTTTGAATACATTCGTCTGCAACACGAATCGCATTCTTAATGGCCTTTGCATTCGAGCGTCCATGAGAAATAATACAAATTCCATCGATCCCTAAAAGAGGCGCCCCGCCATATTCCGCATAATCAAAACGGCGCTTGAGTCCGTCAAAAGCCTTCTTCACGAGAAGTGCCCCAATTTTTAAAGTCCAGGACTTCACGAATTCCTGTTTCAATAGATTTTGAATAAGACGAGCACTTCCCTCGGTGGCCTTCAAAGCCACATTTCCAACGAATCCATCAGTGACAATCACATCAGCAATATTTCTAAACAAGTCCCGTCCTTCGACATTGCCAACAAAATTAAGCGCAGTTTTTCTTAAAATTTTAAAAGTCTCTTTTGAAAGATCATTCCCCTTTGACTCTTCTTCTCCAACATTTAAAAGACCAATTCTGGGATTTTCCTTTTTGAGGGCATATTTGGCATAGCACATTCCCATCACGGCAAACTGAATCAGATGATGAGGCTTGCAGTCCACCGTTGCCCCTGCATCAATCAAAATATTGGTTCCCGAAAGGTTAGGCATGATGGTCGCAATGGCAGGTCGGTCAATCCCTTTTAAAAATCTTAATTTTAATTTGGTTGCCGCAACACAGGCTCCGGTATTTCCAGCGGAAACAACCGCCTCGGCTTGACCTTTCTTAACCAGTTCAACCGCACGTGTGATGGAAGCATCCTTCTTTTTTCTTAAACCCGCAACCGGGGTTTCATGCATGTGAATGACTTCAGAGGCGGGATGGATTTCAATGTTAAGTTCTTTGGCCCTTTGAGGAGAAATAAACTCATGAATACGCTTAGGATCCCCCACAAGAATGAGGATTCGATCTCGGATGGTTTCTGCCGCCAAAATAGTACCTTCTACAATCTCTTTTGGGGCATAATCTCCGCCCATCGCATCAATGGCTATACTCATTTTACCTCGTTTAATTAATGGTCACCGGTGACCAGCAACCGAAGGGCTGATTCGCCTCATCAAAACTAACTCGCCTTGGCCATTTTAATTTGAATGACTTGACGTCCTTTATAGTACCCACAGAGCGTACAAACCCGATGGGGCAAAGAAGGCTGATGACAGTTTGGACATAAAACGGTCTCGAGTGGCACATATTTATAATGTGTTCTTTTCTTATCTCGCCTGGAACGACTGTGTCGATTCGTTTGTAAAGCCATAACATACCTCCATTCTAAAATAAATCTCCCAATTTTCCTAACGGCCCTTTTAAAACCCTCTTTTCTAGGCAGCCACATTTTCCAAAATTCAAGTTCTTACCACATTCTACACAAAGCCCTTTACAATCTTTTTGGCAGAGGGGCGTAATGGGTAGGCCGATTAATATATCCTCGCGAATAGGCTCTGTCAAGTCAATTATATCCCTTCCCTCAAGTTCACAATCGTACGAAAACCCTTTGTTTTCAATGAGATAGGTAAATGATTCTGAACACAGGCTACAGATTAAAACCACATCCGTCCAGACTACGCCTCCTACAATAAGTTTCCCTGTAATTTTATAAGCCTTTAAAGAGATATGAATATTTTCTTTAAATCTTTCTTCTGAGGGACCAATATCAATAATCCGAGGGGATTCCTCCCCTTCTAAAAGAAGGCCTTCTTCAGGAATACGTTCAATATAAACTTTCATCATCAATAGCCTCCAATAACCCCTCCAACTCCCCTTATTTTAAGGGGAGAGCCACCCTCTTATATAAGAGGGGATGGGGGAGTTAATTCATTTTCATCCTTCTTTATGACTGAAAGTCATGGATGTTTCATATTGAACATCCACTTAAAAAAAGCGTCCAGCGGTAAGTTTTGAGTTATTAAGAACGAAAAAGCTTCGAACGAAGTTTTTTCCCTACATGAGAAGGGACAAAGTGAGAAATGTCTCCCCCTTTCGAAACAATTTCCTTAATCATACGCGAACTTAAATAGGAATAGGATTCTCTGGACATGACAAAAATAGTCTCAATTTCATCACAGAGTTTTTTATTCATAAGTGCCATTTGAAATTCATATTCAAAATCTGAAATGGCCCTTAAACCCCGAATCACAACCGAAATCCCGTTTTGACGACAATAATCAATGAGTAAACCATCAAAATGAACAATCTTAACCCCCTTTAAATCGTTTAAGGACTCACGAATCATCTGTAAACGTTCTTTCAAAGAAAAGAGGGCTTTCTTCCCTTCATTTTGAAAAACAGCCACGGTCACTTCGTCAAACAATTGAGTTGAACGACGAATCACATCCAAATGCCCATTCGTGAGGGGGTCAAAACTGCCTGGATAAATCGCTTTCTTAAGCACAGCTTTTACCATAACATCTTTCTACTCATGTGAATGAAAATGGACTGCAGTCCACAGTCAACAGTCAACGGTCGACAGTCAACAGTCAACGGTCGACAGTTTTAGAGGAATTATTTATTTTCTATGGACTGTGGACCGTGGACTATGGACTCACTTTTGTAACTATTATAAATCAAAAATTAAAATTGTGGAAGAGAGGGAATTTCCCCTTTTTTATAAAAACTCACACTTGTTTGTCCATATTGCCTAATATCATATTGTTCCAGAGAATCCATCATCTTCACAGAAGACCACTGAGAAGGATGCTCAACCACAAAAATCCCTTCTTTGGATAAAATTTGTGAAACCCCTTTCCATAGATCTTGAATCCATATCTCCTTGAAAAAAGAATAAGGGGGATCTGCAAAAACCAGATCAAAAAACTTTTCACGCCTTTTAAAAAAAGAAAGTGATTTAAAAACATCCATCGTTAAAATTTGACTATTTTGAAAGTGGAGCGTTTCAAAATTTTCGCGAATGACGAGAGAGGCCCTTTTTGATTTCTCAACAAAGGTGGATGCCTCGGCCCCGCGTGAAAGACTCTCTAGACCCAAAGCACCTGACCCAGCGAAAAGGTCCAAGATATCCGCCCCCATAATGTGAGAATCCAAAATATTAAATATCGATTCTCTCACCCGATCAGCCGTCGGACGGACCGTGTCCCCCGGAAGTGTCTTTAAAAGCCGCCCTTTGGCTAAACCTGCAATGATACGCATGTCATCCCACACTCAAAAACTGTGTTTTTTCTAAAAACTTTTTTTGAATTAAATGATGTAATTTTTGATTGTCTTGATCCTTTAAAAATGGGTCTTCGTCTAAAATGGCATTTGCAGTCTGACGAGATCGATGAATCAATTCATGATCGGTTAATAAATGACCAAAGCGAATTTCGGGTAGTCCATGTTGCCTCGTTCCCAAAAATTCTCCTGGACCTCGAATCGTCAAATCAGCCTCTGCAATTTTAAATCCATCACGCGTTTTCACCATCGCTTCCAATCGCCGAATCCCTTCTTCTGTACGGGGTTCAGCCTCCAGGATACAATAAGCCGAACGAGGCCCTCGCCCGACACGCCCTCTCAACTGATGGAGCTGCGCCAAACCAAAGGCATCCGCATTTTCGATCAAGATCAGACTTGCATTAGGAATATCAATACCCACTTCAATCACTGTTGTTGAAACTAAAATATGAATTTTTTGATCCCGAAATTGATAAATCACCTCGTTTTTTTCTTCAGCACTCATTCGGCCATGAATAAGCCCCAAAGTCAATCCTCTAAAAACCTCCTGAGAAAGTTGATGAAACATTTGAGTGGCCGCTTTGAGTTCACTTTTTTCAGATTCTTCCACAAGAGGATAAATAATATAGGCTTGAGCCCCCTTCTCAACCTCTCGATGAATAAAATGATAGGCGTCATTCAACTTTTCTCTTTTAATCCAATAAGTCGAAACCTTCCCACGCCCAGGAGGCATTTGGTCTAAAACGGATACTTCTAAATCTCCATAAACCGTCAAAGCAAGTGTTCGAGGAATCGGGGTTGCCGTCATAATCAAAACATCGGGTTCAAATCCTTTATTTCTAAGAAGCGCTCTTTGAACCACCCCAAACTTATGTTGTTCATCAATAATGACCATGCCTAATTTTTGAAAGCTGACTTTTTCTTCTAAAAGAGAATGGGTTCCCACTAAAATTTGAATGTTTCCCTCCGACAAATTTTGAAGGGTTTCTCTTTTTATTTTCACTTTTTCATCTCCCAAAAGGAGCCCTATCTTAACTTCTAGAGGCTGGAAAATTTTTTCAAAAGTTTTGCGATGTTGTTGGGCCAAAACCTCTGTCGGCACCATGAGCACTCCTTGAAAACCGCTGCGAACAGCCATATAGAAGCTTGCACAAGCAACTAAAGTTTTTCCAGACCCCACATCGCCTTGAAGCAATCGGTTCATGGGAAATTCTTTTTGAAGATCCTTGCCAATTTCTGAAATGACTCTTACTTGAGCTTGAGTCAAAGGAAAGGGAAGGCTTTTTACAAAAGATTGAACAGATTCAGAAATTTTTTCATAACAAAATGTCCGCTTAAGCTTTTGATAGGTTTTCTTTTTAAAGCCCAACCAAAGTTGAACCATAAAAAATTCCTCGAAAGCCAATCGCCGTCGAGCCTGATTCATTCCTTCGAAACTCTCTGGGAAATGAATAGTTATGATGGCCTCTTTTAAACCCATGAGATGATTTTCTCTTAAGATTTCTTCAGAAAATATCTCCTCCAAAAATTCATGAAACAAGTCACAGGCATTTTTAACAATTAAGCGCATGGCCCTCTGTGAAATTCCTTCCGTCAAAGGATAGATCGGAACAATTCTCCCCGTATGTAAAAGATCACTCGTATCCCCTATTAAAACTTCATAGTCAGGAGCCATCATCTGAAGCTCTCGCCCATACCATTGAACTTTTCCACTCAAGATCACGCGATCACCCACTTTAAAACGATTTTGTAAATAGGGTTGGTTAAACCATGTTGCAAATAGAACCCCCGACTCGTCTTCTACTGCCAATTGAAAAATTCTAAAAAAACGACGGGTCTCTTTAAGGCCTGAAGCCACAATTTTTCCCTGAATGGTTTGAAATTCTCCATCATGAAGTCTACGAATAGGAGTAAAAGTCCTACGATCTTCATAACGACGGGGGGCAAGATAAAGAAGGTCTGAAACCCTTTCAAGACCTAGCTTCTTGAAAAGCAAAGCCCTCTTTGGCCCAACCCCTTTCACATATTGGCAAGGAATATCTGTAGAATTCCGGTCAGATACAGCTTTTTCAGCTACGAGCATTTATATCTCCTTCTTTATCCCCGGTCTCCAGTCTCCTGTCTCCTTTTTTCGGTTACTGTAGACTCATTTCATAGTTAATTTAAAATCCAAACATCAAAAATCAAAATGACATATTTAAATCCAAAATTTCTAATGCTATCGCAAGGGGGACATTTTAGATTTTGCACTGTCATTTTAATTTTTGATGTTTGGATTTTGATATTTTTCGTTATTGACACACCACTACAATGTATGAGATATTCTGCGCACCATAAAAATATTGGAGTATGAATTATGTCACAAATTTGTGTTGTTTGCGGTAAAAAACCTGTTTCTGGGCACCGAGTTGCACGCCGAGGGCTTTCAAAAAGAAAAGGCGGTGTGGGAGAAAATGTTACGGGAATTACGTTACGTCGTTTTATGCCCAATTTGCAAAGAGTGAGAGCCCTGATTAAGGACGCCGTCAAAACGGTTCGGGTTTGCACACGGTGTCTCAAGGCTAATAAAATCCAAAAAGCGGCCTAAGACTAAATTTTACATTCCTCCTTGTAGTATAGGAAGAAGAACTCCAATCACTAAGAATCCGATCAATCCTCCAACCAACATTAAAAGGACCGGTCCTAGTAAAGCTGTAAAACGGTTGAGGATTGTTTCGAGTTCTTTCTCGTAATATTCTGAGAGTCTGTTACAAACTTCAATAAAATTTCCGCTCTTAAATCCCATCGATAACATTTTCAAGAAACCCTTTGGAAAAATAGAATTCAATTCATCTTCTTTTTCTAAGTTTCCCCCTTCTTCTAAATGCCTGTGCAGGGCTAACAGCTCTTCTTCAATTAAAAAATTTTTTCTTGCGGAAAGTGAAAAAGCCTCTGGAATTTGAAATCCGCTCATCACCAAAAATGAAAGATGTCGAGTCACCTCACAAGCATTTCTCTTTTTTAAAATGGATCCTAGACCCGAAAAACGCAAGAAAAGCTTTGCCCATTTTCTTTTAAGAGATAGATCGATTTTTGGCCCCCACAAATAGATCGCTAAAACAAGAATGCCAAAAAATCCAAAAACCCATTTCATCGAATGTCCCAAAAAAAGAACACCTTGAGTCAAACGAGGAAGCGGTTTTCCCTGTTGAATAAAAAGTTCGATTAGGGAAGGGAAAACCCATTGAAAAACGAGAAAAAGCACGCCTAAACTGACTAAAAATAGAAGTCCCGGATAAATAAGACTTTCAATCCAGCGATTTATCATCTGTTTTTTTTCTTCACAATCCTGAGAGATCCATTCTAATGTTTCAAAAATTTTTCCTGAACTCTCTGCAACTTTAAGAGCCCTGGACACAAACTCAGGAAATAAATGAAGCCCTTCATGGGCTTTTTCTAAATCAAGCCCTGCCTTTAACCGATGAGCCAAGAGAAAAAGGGATTTCTGGACTTGATCCTTTTTCCAACCCCTTGCCAGTTCAAAAAAAGCATCATCCAGAGTAAAACCTGTCTTTAAAAATAAAGCGAGTTGGCGTGTCATCAAGGCAATTTCGGAAAGAGGAGGAGAATGTTTGGAGAGGGATTTCTCAAGAACATGAATTCGAGTCGCTCCAATTCTCATTTCAAAAAGGATTCTTTGAACAGCCTGAATATGATCGGCCTCTAAAAGACCCTTCATTTTCTTTCCTGAAACATCAAAACCTGTATATTCAAAAATAGGCATACGAAATAACGTCGTTCGTCGTTCGTTAAAACTTAAAATCTTTAAAGATAAGCTGAGGCTTCATATTCCTTTGATAAGAATTGATCGCAACCTCATAAACCGCTTGAAATGGGCAAGAGAGAGAAAATTGAGAAATGAGATCCGCTTGACCAAAAGCAATCCCCTCTACCCTCTCGTTATTTTTATTTTTCAAATGTAATTTCAGATGATTCTTTCCTACTTTATAAGGTTCACGTTCTAACTGTAATTCCTTTGTCAGAAAAAGAGGGGATGAATTTTCCTGACCAAAGGGACCTAATTTTTCAACCTCCTGGGCAAAGGATAAAGAAACAGACTCTAACGGGATTTCTAAATCGATTTCTAGACTTGGAATTAAATCATCACTTGAAAGGACTTGATGCGCATGTTGATTAATGCGTTCTCTAAACTCTGGAATCTTCTTTCTCAAAATTTTTATCCCTGCCGCATAGGCATGTCCTCCGTAACCTTCTAATAGTCCTTCACAACTTTTTAAGGCTTCGCACAAATGATAACCCCGAATACTCCGGGCAGAGCCCTTGCTCACCCCCTCTTCCGTTGAAATAATAAAAACAGGCCGGTGCATTAATCTTAAAATTCTAGAGGCAACAATCCCGATCACGCCTAAGGGCCATTCTTCTTTATGAAGGACGAGAACCCAATCTTCACCTCCATTGGTTTGAGCTTGCAAAAGATCTGCGGCTTCCTCATAGGTTGCCTGTTCTAATTCCTGACGTTTGCGGTTACTCAGGTCTAATGTTTGTGCAAGCGTACTCGCTTTTTCTTTTTCTTTAACTAAAAGAAGATGAACGGCATCGTACGCCGTCCCCACTCGACCTGCTGCATTGAGGCGAGGGGCAATTTTAAACCCCACGTCAGAAGTCGTAATCGATCGACCTTCAAGGCCAATTTCTTTGAGCAGCATGGATAAACCTAGACATTCAGTTTTTAAAAGCCTCTCTAAACCTTGTTTAACAAAAATTCTGTTTTCTCCTTTAAGAGGAACCAAATCTGCGACCGTTCCCAATGCAACCCGATCCAAAAAATCTTTAAGATCAATTTTATTCGCCCAATCAGCTTTTTGTTCTAAACCTCTCTTTACCAAACCATGCGCTAATTTAAAAGCAACGCCTACAGCGGCCAAGGGATGAAAATGATTTTTTTGAGTCATTCTTCGAGGGTGGATAACAGCAATAGAAGGAGGAAGCTCATTTTTTAACTCATGATGATCGACGACAATCACGTCAATTCCTTGCCGATCAGCCTCTTCAATTTCAGCAAAAGCCGTTCCCCCACAATCTACGGTAATCATCAGAGGAATTTTTTCTACAACCGCCTTTTGAATGGCCTCTCTGCTCATCCCATAACCTTCACTCACTCGATCAGGAATGTAGGGTTGAGCATTGATCCCTATTTTCTTTAAAATATCACAGAGAAGTGCAGTCCCTGTAATTCCATCGACATCATAATCTCCATGCACCATGACCTTTTCATTTTTATTAAGTGCTTGAAAAATTCTCGCCACCGCTCGGTCCATCCCTTCAAATAAAAAGGGATCCGACAAATCCTTAAGCCTATTTCCAAGAAAATACCTTGCATCCTCAACCGTCTCAATTCCTCTTTGGACAAGAAGTTGAGCTAAAGTATTTGAAACCTGTAAAGATTTAGACAAAAAAGAAGCCTCCTCTAAATGTGAGGGTTTCAACTTCCAAATTTTTCCAGTGTTTACCGTTTGTTCCACAAATATCCTTATCTTTAGAGACCTCTCAAAAAGGTCCCAGAGGGAAGCACGCCTGCAAGCGACTGCGGAGGCGTACTTTTTTCTGTACGCCGACAAAGAAGCGCAGCAGGCAACGCAGCAGATGGGCCTTTTTCAGAGGTCTCACCCAACCACTCTTAAAACTTCCTCCCGGCTTGTTATACCCTTTTCAACTTTCTGAAGACCTGCCATTTCCAAACTCATCATTCCTTTGCGTCTCATCTCTTCACGAAAAACGCGACCATCAGAGCGCTGAGTAATCCAATGTCTAAAATCATCATCCAGGGGAAGATATTCAAAAACACCTGTACGCCCCCGAAAACCTGTTGAAAAACAAAATGAACAACCTTTTTTTTCACATTTTAAACAACATTTTCTGGCCAATCTTTGAGAAATAACCGCCATTAAAGCAGAAGAAATTAAATAGGGCTCAATCCCAATATCCAAAAGGCGTGCCACGGCCCCTGGAGCATCTGTGGCATGAAGCGTTGTTAAGACTAAATGACCTGTCAATGCAGCTCGAATGGCAATTTGAGCTGTTTCTTGATCTCGAATTTCACCGACCAAAATCACGTCCGGATCTTGCCTCAAAACGGATCTTAAACCCTGAGCAAACGTCAATCCCAAGTTGGGACGGACAGGAATCTGCGTTATTCCTTCAATTTTATATTCGACGGGATCTTCAATCGTCATCACATTTCTTTGGGCCAAATCTAGCTCCGAAATAAAAGAATAAAGCGTCGTCGTCTTCCCACTCCCCGTAGGGCCCGTAACCAAAATCATTCCGGTCGGCCGATCCATCAAAAGGCGCAAATGCTGGTAATGTTCACGATTCATTCCCAATTCATCTGCACGAATCAAGAGATTTTCACGATCGAGCAATCTCAAAACCACTCTTTCCCCTTGAACCGTAGGAACCACCGAAACACGGACTTCGATTTCTCGATCGGAGGATCGAATCGAAAATCTTCCATCTTGGGGTAATTGCCGCTGGGTCACATCTAATTTTGCCATGACTTTAAGTCGGGAAATCACTTCCTCCTTTAATCCTTGAGGAAGGGAATGAACCTCATGAAGAAAGCCATCTCTTCGATAAAGAACGGTCAGTGCCGAAATTTTGGGATGAAAATGAACGTCCGTGGCTTTTTCTTGAATCGCCTCAAGTAAAATGGAATTAACCATCTTGACTGCCGGAGCCTCACTCCTTTGCCGAACGAGATCTTCTCCTTCCCGTATCTCTAAATGAGGGAAGAAATCCGATTCTTTTTTTGTATTTTCAAGTAATTTTTGAGGGGCTTTTACTTTAGATTCCATCCATTTTCTTAAAACATTTTCAATCTGGTCTGTAGGCATTTCTACGACTTCAAGAGGGGTATTTAATACCATAGATAAATTGTCAATGGGGTAAAAGGGAACTAAATTTGCCGCAGCCACTTTTAATTTTTCACCGATCCACTTTAAAGGAAGTAATCGAAAGGTAAGGAGGTACTCGAGAGATATTTTTGATAAAACATCTTTTGGAATTTCTTCTCCTAAAATTTGATCTAATACTTCCATATTTTTCCTTATCGCTTACAGGTTATATGCAAAATAAAAGTAGTCGCCCCATTTATGGGGCCGTGCCCCTTACCCCTTGCATAATCCCCCCACCTCATCCATTCGAAATGGCGGGTAGGTGGGGGGATAAATCGGGCGACTACAATAGTCTGGCTTGGGGACCTGTTTAAATATTTGAATTTAGAATTTGTTTTTTCTTCTCCGTGATTTCTGACATCTTTTCTTCAGTATCCAAAACATGAGGGCAAATAAAAATTAAGAGATTGGTCTTAACCGTTTGCTCTCCCTTTCGGGTAAAAGGAATTCCTATGATGGGAATATCCCCTAAAATTGGAACCTTTTGAATCGTCTTATCTTTCCTCTCACGAATGAGCCCGCCAATGACAGCTGTCCGAGAATCCCGAACCGTAATCATCGTATGGGCCTCACGCTTAGAGGTTTCAACCGCCCCTTCAAAGGACTGGCCAATCACATCCTCCACCTTTTGATCCACTTCCATTCTCACCCATCCATCATCAGCAATATGCGGTTTTAAACGAAGTGAAAGCCCAATATCTTTAAATTCAAAGGTTCTAACGGTACTTCCTTCAGGCGTCACTTGGGCATTTTTAATAAATGCACGATTTTCTCCTACCAAAATTTCAGCCTCTTTATGATCCGTGGTTAAAATTTGAGGCGTCGAAAGAATATTAATGTCCGAATGATTTCGAAAGGCATTAATCAAAATTCCTAATCTTGGAATTTCTAACGTGCCCACCTGAATCGTGTCATGAATAAAAGCTGTTGCGGTCCCTGGAAATTTTCCTCCCGTTAAAACATGATGGGCAATATCCTCAGCTCGATTGACCCGATCTTGCCCAAATCCTTCCTGGGAGCCATAAACCACCCCTTCGGCAGCCAACCATTCAATCCCTAAATGTTCTGATTTATTTAAATTAACCTCGGCGACCAGGACTTCGACCAAAACCTGTTTTTGAGGAAGGTCTAACTTCTGAATCGTTTTACGAAGCGCTGAAAAACGCCCCTTGGGAACATGAATCAAAAGAGAATTAGTGGAGACATCTGCGACAACAAAAGATTCTTTTTCTTCCAACTTTATTCCCTCCCGTTCCAAACTTTTTGATTCTTTTTCAAAAAGTTGACTCAAAACCTGAGCCACCTCTTCAGCATTCGCATGTTTCAATAAAACAACATGAATAACTGAAGAAACCTCACTTCCTTTACGATCTAAATCTTCTAAAATCAATGCAATTCGTTTCATGTTTTCTGCTCGATCTGAAACAATCAAGGTATGGGTAGGAGGATAAGAAGTGGCATGTCCACCCTTACTCAAAAATGAATTAATAATTCCTGAAATTTTTTCAACATTTCCATACTTGAGAGAAAAAATCTGTGTAATAAAATGCTCTCCCCCTGCAGGGGATTGTCCAGAAGAAAGCATTTCGGGACTGGCTTGACTCGCATTTTCAATAGGAACAATTTTTGTCACTTGTCCGGACGAAACCATACTGTAACCGCTTACAGTCAGAACGGATTCTAAAACTTTGCGGAGTTCGTTAATCGGAATTTTAGTGGGGCCTAGAATGGTTACATTTCCCTTTACTCCTTCATCCACGATAAAATTTTCACCCGTGGTCTCGCTCACAAATTTAATCACCAAACGCAAATCTGCATTTTCAAAATTAAGTGAGACCGATCGATCCTCAGAAAAACCTGCTGGGCCAAAATAAAAAACAATAAGGCCTATAAAAAAAACAATTTTAGCAAAAAATTTGAACTTCATTTATTCTCCTCTAGCAACAAAGAATTTGAACCCAAGGACAGCGATAGGAAATGAGAACCGAGACGCAAAAGCTTGAGCCATATTGGCCTGAAGACAAGGTCCCCGCAGGGGGAAACGTAGGCATACACTGACAGGTGTCTGTCGAGGCTTTCTGAAGGACAAGATGGCCAAGATCTTGCGTCGAATTCCATTTTCCTATCGCTGTCCTTGGGTTGAATTCTTATCGTCTCTTTTTTGATAAATCAATTGAATATTTTTTGCCCCTCTTTTCACATCGACCACTAAATTGTCCTGTTCCCACTCATTTTGCAAGGAAAGAAGAACGGATAAATCTGTTACATCGCGTCCGTTGATTCTTTGAATCACATCTCCGGTCCTAAATCCTAGTTTTTCTACCCTGCTTTCAGGTCTGACATTTAAAAACTCATAGCCTTGAGCCCGTCCACTTTCAAATAGAGGTAAAATACGAACCTCCGTTAAAAGTTCGGCCCAATGCTTCAAAATATCTTTTAAAGAGTTTGAATCCAAAATCCAGTGATTTTCATCGGTTTTTTGGAGAAGGAGGGGTAATTCCCTCTCTTGAATCTGATGAGAACGACGAATCGTTTCTCCGCTTGAATTTTCCAAAAGAACTTCTTCCTCAGAAAGATGTTTAATATGCCAACCTCCAATTTCTTCTCCCTCTTGAACAAGAGATTGATGGTCCTGGTACGATAAAACCCCAAAAATCTTTGAACCCGCCGAAGCCGTCCCTAAAAACTGAATCGGAACAGATTCTTTTTCTCGGAGGGATGCCCCTCCCAAGATGGGTTCTTTAAAATGAAGAGACGCCTCCTCTTTAAAGGATGGTTTAATGGCCTGATGAAGGCCGGCCCGTTGCGTCATTTGGATTTGATCTTCCCCTTTAGAAAAAGAACCTGCTCCTAATTTTAGAATTAATAGAGCCGCCAACCCTGCCAAAAGGAAAAAATTAAACCCTTTTAGATATTTTTGAAGCATCCAACCCTTCATAAGACCTCAACGGTAAAAATCCAAAAATCAAACATCAAAAATCAAAATGACATATTAAAATTCAAAATTGATCTATGTCATTATCCTAAAAGTTATTTTAGATTTTGATCTGTCATTTTGCATTTTGACTTTTGCATTTTGAATTGATTCATCCTTATCGCCATCACCCCTAACACAATCGCTGCCCCAGCAGCATCCGCAAGCCAGTCCATCAAACTACAAGAGCGGTGCGGTACAAAATACTGATGAATCTCATCCGAAAAGCCATAGCTTGCTGTAAAAAACCAACTCAAAATAAATGGCCGACTCCTTAAAAAAAACAAGCGTTCAAGCAAAATCATCCGATAAAAAAGAAATGCCAAAACTCCATATTCAATAAAATGAACAAACTTATCCGCATTTTCTGGTTCAAGCAAGCGAGGAAGATGGGCTTGGCTTGAAAGAATAAAAATAAGAATACAATAAAGCAAAACACACAAACGCCTAAACCAAAGCTTCACATGAGTCTCCACACAAATTTTCTAAAAATATTACCGCCCTATTTCCAATCTTTTTGCTAAAAAAGAAGGCAAACCCGCCTTTAATATTTTTTTCTGAGTCACCCGAAAATCATATTCAACCCTGCGAAAATATACCGAAAAAGTTTGAGAATCAAAAAGACAGTAGGAGGCTCTAGAATCTAAATCTCTGGGTTGTCCTACACTGCCTACATTGACAATATATTGAATCTCTTCTTCCAATTTAAAATCAGGAGGAGACTTTATTCCTTGAATTTCTCCCTCCTCAGACCAAAAAACAACGGGAACATGTGAATGTCCAATGAAAAGAATCTTTTCTCGAAGAAGTTTAAACTCTCGAAACGCGTCCTCCTCATTTAAGAGATATTTCCAATTTTCTGGATCAGATAACGTAGCATGAGCCAGGCAAAAGGACCCCGAAGAACGGACCAGAGGTAAAGCCCCTAAATAATTTTTTTCTTCTTGATCTAACTGATCTTTTGTCCACTCAATCGCTCGACGGGCACGAAGATTAAACCAATCAAGCCCAAGCCTACCCGAAACCGCATAATCATGATTCCCTGCCACAACAACTTCCGCCAAGTCTCGAACCTTTTTCAAGCAAATGCTCGGATCTGCCGCATAGCCAACAATATCCCCCAGACAGAGAAAATGACTCACTCCCTCATCTCGGGCATCTTTCAAGACAGCTTCTAAAGCTTCCAAATTCGAATGAATATCAGAGAGAATCGCGTAAAGCATAGTGATCCAGAAAAAAATCAAAAATCAAATATCAAAAATCAAAATTGTGGTAGAGATTTATGAAAAACTTCTGAAACACATAAACCAGCATCTACCCTTTTAAACTGCAAAACCATTTTAAATTTTAATATGTCATTTTGATATTTAATTTTTGATTTTTGATATAGCTTCTACAAGCTATACCGAATTGAGAAGTCTTGAAATATACCTGTCGCCTCCAGCCAGCGCACCTCCATGCCATAAATACACTTTGACAAAAAACTTCTGCGAAGCCTCTGAAGAAAATTCTCTAAAATTTCCTCATCTCCCTCTATCACAAGTTCCACCTTTCCACCCCTTAAATTACGGACGAAACCCGTTACGGGTAACTCCCGCGCAATATGATCAGCCGTCGCCCTGAAGCCAACGCCCTGAACATTTCCAGAAAAAAAGGCATGAACTTGACGCATCATTTTACTTTCCAGAACTCACCTTCTCCCCCTCTAACTCCATCAATTTTTCTTTCACTTCTTCTATATGTCCGTCCACTTTGACATTCGGCCAAAAAGCAGCAACATTACCTTTGAGATCAATTAAATACGTACTACGAATGACTCCAAAATATTCTTTCCCATAATTCTTCTTGAGTCCCCACGCCCCATAACTTTCTAAAAGTTTGTGTTCTGGATCTGAAAGAAGTGTCACTTTCAATTTTTCATTTTCAATAAACTTACAGTGGCTCTCAATTGAATCAGGACTGACACCTAAAATGACGGCATTCAATTTCTTAAAATCCACCAAATCCTGTGTAAAACCAATGGCCTCTCTCGTACAACCTGGGGTGCTGTCCTTTGGATAAAAATAAAGGACAATCCACTGGCCTTTAAAATTCTTTAAAGAAACTTCATTTTTATTTTGATCGAATAATTTAAAATCCGGAGCCTTATCCCCTACCTTGATCATTTGAACCGTAGCCATATTCACCTCCTTTTAAATTGATTCATTAACGCAAAATATCTTGCCATAAAACTTGATTTTACTATTTTCTACCCACTTTTCCAAATAAAGAAAAGAAGAAGGGTTTGAACTTTTTTGAGCGCTGCCTTTTTCTATCGACTATAGACCGTAGACTATGGACTCGTTTTCATGGTCGAATCCTCCACAAGCCAAAGCGCTCTTCGCCAAATCCTTTCAATTGGGCATCAATCGATTCTAGATGAAAACTCTCTTTGGAATGTTCAACCCACTCCTTGACTTCTGGATCGCTCAAAACCGCTTGGGAAATCACAACATCCCCTCCCAAGGAAAGATGTTCCAATCGAGCAGCCATGTTCACAGTCGAACCAAAATAGTCTAACCGTTCATTCAAGGTAACAGCAATGGATGGACCATAGTGAAGACCTGCTTTTAAAACAAGCGCTTGACGATCTTGAGAGGGAGAACTCAAAAGATTTTGGGCCTTCAAAATAGCTCGAATGCCACCAATGGGCCTTCGAAAAACAGCCATCACCGCATCCCCAATGGTTTTAACCAAGGTTCCACCTTCCTCGGCAATAGCTTCTTTCAAAACATCAAAGTGATTCATCACCAAGCCAAAAGCAGAGGCATCCCCTACTTCTCGATAAAGTTGCGTTGAACTTTTTAAATCAGTAAAAAGAATGGTTAAACTCCCTACCGAAATTTGTTGATCGGGTCTCAAAACCTCTTTAGAAAAAAGATCTCTAAATTTTTGAAGCGAAATCACCTCAGCTGCAGTAGCCGCCTGATCAGTCCAGGCGAGGCGTTCCAATACAAAAAGTTTCTCTTGTCGTGTTTGATTGACCATTTTAAATTCGACCGATGGATTAAGACTTAATTCTTCTTGAGGCCAGCCTATTTCTGAAAGGACTGTTTCAATATTATATTTTCCTCCCTCACTCACCTCTACAAATTGGCCACCTGAAACTTTGTAAGCTCTCAAAAGATAACGCCCTTTTTCAAGAACCAAGGATAAATTTCTTTTTTCTTGCGCAGGAATCAACTGCTGAGCCACAATGTGCGGCGTACGTTGAGGACTTCCAATACAAAACTCACGCGTCTCCACTTGACGAATGGAAGGATTGGGACGAAACGTAAGTTCAACCAAACGTTCAAAATTAAGTTCAAAATCAATATGACAGCCGCCACAATGAGCTTTTGATTCAATATTTTTTAAAGAAGAATGTGCTTTTCCACCCCGACACATCGGACAAAGCAAAGTCCACTGAAATTCTAATAAACCCTCACGTGTTGCCAGAAGACACAACTCTAAAACGGATCGACGGGGAACGTTCCAATCATCGGCTAGGGTATAGGGACGAATCCTTGAAAGCGAGAGATCATCGGACTTTTCAATGACATCGATGAACCGTTCTACAAGTGATTCAAATCCCTTTTCTTGAAAAAGTTTCGCCTTCAAAATTTTTAAACGTTTTTGACCCCCATCAACAAATTTGACCTTGACAGGAGAATTTAAAAAATCCGTCTTTCGAGAAGCTCGAAGATCATATTGATGGATGACTTGAGAAAATTTTTTAAAGGTCAAATACCTCATCTGAAGTGAAATAAAAGCCTGAGCGATGAATGATCTTGCCTCAATCCACATTCCATATTTAAGATGGGTCCCCCCATTTAATTGAGGATCAAGCTCTACCAAAACCTTTAATTGAGTCATTGGCCCTTTTGAATAACGACGAACCACTCCAAAACGTCTCGGGAAAATCCATTCGAATGGATTTTCCTCCCATTCGATCTCGACACCTTTCATTTTAAATCTCCAACGCTTATTAGACTCATCCGAACCATTTGAAGAAGTGGGTTCCACCCCCGGAAGTCCGACCAAAAAATTAAAACGGTTGGTATCTGAAACCCAAGGCCATAAGCTTTCAGGAGACGAGGCAAGCTGCCACTCCCATGTATAATGTAATGATTTGGTGTTCATTTAATTAATCCATTGACTCGACATGAACCCAAGAGGGAAAGAAATTGCTTTTTGAAGACCGTTGACGAGGCCTCCGACCATGGGGGTTAGACGAATAGTCGAACCGAGGAGGCCGAGTCGCCGAGTGAATTTTCCTCGGGGGGAAAAATTCACGTGTCGGCAAAAAGCAATTTCTTTCCCTCTTGGTACACACTCTATCATGATTGCTTTTGCAACCATCCAAACTGTTACAAATTTTTTATTATTCCAATTTTTTCACAAAATTCTTTGGAAAACATCCCTTCTCCCACGCTCGACACGGCCCCTGTCATAAAAACATGTCCAGAGGACGAAATATCCACGCCAATCACACCCCCAGGCATATGAACTTTGATTGAAGAATCCACAAGTCCCAGCTTATAAGCCGCACTCGCCGCTGCACAACTGCTCGATCCTGAGGCAAGGGTATAGCCCGCCCCTCTCTCCCAGATTTCAATTTGAATATTTTCCCGATCTAGAACTTGCAAAAGTTGCATGTTAATTCTTTTTGGAAATATTGAGTGATTCTCAACTTGAGGACCCAATTCCATCGCAAGTTTTTTTGAAATTGATTTTAAGGGAATCACACAGTGAGGATTTCCAATCGAAAGACAGGTCACTTCATAGCTCTTATCCCCTAACGCAAGAGATTCACGAATAACCATTCGAGCCTTGCCCGATACGGGAATACACTCACTCTCAAAAGTGACTTTTCCCATATTGACTTTAATGCTCTTTGCTTCATCGTCTAAAATTTCAGCTTCAACCTTTCCCCCTAACGTTTCTAGCCCAAATTTTTTTGAAGTCACATATCCTTCTTCAAAAAGGTATTTTGAAAAAATGCGAATGCCATTCCCACTTTTTTCAGCCTCACTGCCATCCGGATTAAAAATCCTTAAATGAATTTCTTTTCCCTTGAGAACAGGACCATAGAGAATTCCGTCTGAGCCCACTCCAAAATTTCGGTGACAAATGAGTTGAATCCGCTCGGGAGTTAATTCAATTTTGGCCTTATTGGGATCGATCACAATATAATCATTGCCTAGGGCATGATATTTATAAAAATGAGTGATATTGAAGTGATCTTTCATCGGAATTTCCCCTCTAAAAAATTGGCCAAAAATTCTCCCGCCATCGTGTAGGGAAGCAGTACTTCATTGGCCCCAGACGTTAAAAGCTTTTTAACCTGATCGGTCGAATCAGCCGTTGCTACAATCACCGCATTGGGAGAAAGAGAACGACAAGCCTTTACAAGTTTCAAATTGTTGGTCCCCTTCAAAAGCATATCCGGAATGGTCAATAAAATAATCTGAGCCTCATCAATATGGGCATGTTCTAAAGTATCGATACTGCTAATATCCCCGAAAATACCTGCAATATTCATTTTTTTAAGTTCTTTTAAAACCTCTGGATTAAAATCAATCACCAACATCTGACTTAGTAAAGCAGGATTTCTTTGGGCCAACATTTCGACCAGGGATTTTGCGCCTCGGTGGAATCCCAAGACGATAATGCCATAGCTCACTCTTTCTTCTTCTAATTCTTTAAGCCCCCTTTTCCCTTTAAACCCAAGCTTAAGCATCAACCGATTAAATCGGGTAAAAATCGAGTGATTATATTTAATGGCATAAGAAGAAAAAACGGAAGTAAAGGCCATGGCATAAATCATCGTGGCCATAAATTTTGAATCGATATGTCCATAGCTCACTCCCAACAAGGCAATGACAAGAGAAAATTCACTGATTTGTGCAATGTTGAGGCTCGTGATAAAACTGGTTCGCCGCCCCGCCCCTGAAACCATTAGGAGAGGATAAACGGTTAAGAATCGGGACAAAATCACAAAGGCAACAATCCCTAAGCTACCTGCAATCATGCTGATTTGCGGGACAACAATCTTCATTCCCAAAGAAACAAAAAAGAGAGTCAGAAAAAAATCCCTTAAAGGAAGGGCCTTTGCCGTGACATGAATACTATAAGGAAAGGTAGAAATAGAAAGTCCCGCAATCAAAGCACCCATCTCTCGGGAAAGCCCTAGGGCCCCTGCAGCATAAGAGATCAGGGCACACCACCCGATTGAAATTCCAACCACCATTTCTGGAGATTTGGCAATTCCCTCATAAACACGGCTCAAGACAAATTTACTTAAAAGAAATCCTGCGCCCAAAAGAATAACACTTTTCAAAATTGCAAAGGCCAATAATCCCAATTGAGGATTTGCAAAATTGGGCTGAACAGCCAAAATCAAAATGGCCCACAAATCCTGAATAATTAAAATCCCGAGGGTTAAACGCCCTGGAAGGGTATCAAATTCAAATTTGTCATAGAGTAATTTGACCACAATGGCTGTACTGCTGAGGGCACATAAAAGGGAAAGATAAAGTCCTGAAAGA
Organism: Chlamydiota bacterium; assembly: GCA_016178055.1. Lineage (NCBI taxonomy): Bacteria > Pseudomonadati > Chlamydiota > Chlamydiota bacterium. Next base: position 97,707 of record JACOUC010000003.1, read on the forward strand.
TGGGGTCCCTTGATCCCAAACCCCAAAAGAGGAAAAACCAATAGACCGATCACTACACAAAAAATAAATTGCCCCACCCCTACCATCAACAATTGTTTTCCAGAAGCAATCACTCTTTGAAGATTTAATTCAAGTCCAATGATGAAAAGAAGGAGAATGAGTCCTAACTCAGAAATAATTTCAATACTGGCCGGATCCGAGACCAATTTAAATCCAACTTCAGGACCAATGAAAGCACCCGCGACCAAATAACCCAATATAATGGGCTGGCGAAGGCGATGAGCCAGAATCCCCATCAAGGTCGCAGCAATTACAGAAATTCCAATATTTTGAAGAAGACCATTCATGACCTAGTTTTTCCTAAGACAACCATGAAAATGACTCGGTGTTTTATCCCTAAAGTTTTAATCAGGGATCCCAAAAAAGCAACTTCGGATCTCGGATTGTGGATTTCGAATTTTAGGAATAATGATTCAAAAAATAACGCCCTTATCTTTTAAATCCGATATTCGAGATCCAAAATCCGAAATCATTTTGGTACCTCAAACCACATCACCGCCAAGGGCGGCAGATGAAAATTAGCAGAAAATGGCTGGCCTTGCCAGGGAATCTCTTCTGCCCAGATCCCTCCTCTATTTCCAACATTGCTTCCTCCATAACAAGCAGCATCGGTATTTAAAATTTCAGAATACCAACCCCGCCGAGGGAGTCCCAATCGATAATTTTGTCGAACAGTCGGTGAAAAATTACAGATCGAAATAAGTTGTCGTTCCTGATTTGATGCGGTACGAATAAAAGCAATGACGTTTGCATCTACATCATTAAAATCAATCCATTGAAAACCAGATGGTTCCCCATCCGCGTCCCAGAGCGCTGGCTCTCCTTTGTAAATACGATTCATATCGCGTATGAGCCTCTGCAGCCCCGAATGTTCCTCTCCCCATAAAACATGCCAGTCTAAACTCTGGCGATGATTCCATTCATTCCATTGCCCAAACTCACATCCCATGAAAGTGAGTTTTTTCCCCGGATAAGACCACATATACGCAAAAAGAGTCCTTAAATTAGCAAATTTTTGCCAGCGGTCCCCGGGCATTTTTGTTAAAAGAGATCCTTTGCCATGAACCACTTCATCATGAGAAAAAGGAAGAATAAAATTTTCTGTCCACGCATACAAAAACCCAAAGGTGAGAAGATTTTGATGATACCGCCGGTAAATCGGGTCTTTTCCAAAATAGACGAGTGTGTCATGCATCCATCCCATATTCCATTTGTAGCCGAACCCCAAACCTCCCGTATAAGTCGGCCGGCTCACCCCTGGCCAAGAAGTCGATTCTTCAGCCATCATTAAAATACCTGGATGCTCAGCATGGGCCACTTCATTTAATTCTTTTAAGAAATCAATCGCCTCTAAATTTTCCCTTCCCCCTTGTTGATTCGCCACCCACTCTCCCTCTTTGCGACTATAATCGAGATACAACATCGACGCCACCGCATCTAAACGCAGTCCATCCACATGATATTCTGATAACCAAAAAAGGGCATTGGCCAAAAGAAAATTTTTGACCTCATTACGTCCATAATTAAAGATGAATGTTCCCCAATCGGGATGTTCCCCTTGCCGAGCATCTAAGTGTTCATAGAGTGCAGTCCCATTAAAACGCCCCAGGGCAAATAAATCCTTTGGAAAATGAGCGGGAACCCAATCCAAAATCACCCCAATCCCCTTTTGATGCAAATAATCGATAAGGAATCGAAAATCATCTGGAGCTCCATAACGCGAAGTAGGCGCATAATACGAGCTCACCTGATAACCCCAAGATCCGCCAAAGGGATGCTCCATTAAAGGAAGAAATTCAACATGGGTAAATCCCAAATCTAAAACATAATCGACTAGAAGAGGTGCTACTTCCCGATACCTCAAAGGACGATTCCCCTCTTCGGGGACACGCCTCCAGGATCCCAAATGGACTTCATAAATAGAAATGGGACGACGTAAAATATTTTGAGATTTACGAGCTTCCATCCATTGATGATCCTCAAATTTATAAGTCGAATGATGAACCACTGAAGCGGTTCCGGGAGGCATTTCCATTTCCTGTGCGTAAGGATCTGATTTATGAATGAGTTCGCTATCGAGAGTGCGAATTTCATATTTATAGAAGACACCTGACTTTATCCCCGGAATAAAAAGCTCCCAAATTCCAGACGTCCCAAGACACCGCATCATGTGAAATCGGCCATCCCATCCATTGAAATCTCCTACAACACTGATACTGGCTACATTAGGGGCCCATACGGTAAAAGTAATTCCGGATACACCCCTCCACTCAAGAACATGACTTCCCAGTTTATCGTAGAGACGGTGATGCCTCCCTTGCGAAAAAAGATGAAGGTCTAATTCGCCGAGTGTAGGAAGAAAAGAATAAGGATCATGTATTCTAGAAATTTTTCCACCGATAGGATGAAGCTCAAGTTCATAAGAAAAAATTTCTGTTTCATCCGCAATAAGCACCTCAAAAAAACCGATGGGATCTATTTGAATGAAAGGCTGAGGAGAAAATCCACTCCTTAAAAGGAATAGACCCGAAAGGTCAGGTCGAAGAACTCTGGTTACAACGCCACGAGGAGTAAGATGCACTCCCAAAATCTGGTGGGGATTGGAATGCCTAAGAGAAATAAGATCATCTAATCCTTCAATCGGAAAAGCCAGTTTAGAATGATCCACGCATACCTCAAATTGAACCTTGAAAAATGTCGGGATGGGGAGATTCGAACTCCCGGCCTCCTGGTCCCGAACCAGGCGCTCTAGCCAGGCTGAGCCACATCCCGTTGAAAATCAAAATCCAAAAATCAAAACCCAAAATGACAATGTAAAACTTAAAATGTCTCCCCTGCAATAGTATTAGAAATTTTGGATTTTAATATGTCATTTTGATGTTTGATATTTGATTTTAAAATTTACGCTCACTAAATACTCAGGCCAGCAGCCTAGGCAGTATATCACCTGTATTCATTCCTTCCAACCCTGATCTCCAAGCAAAGGCACGAAAACACATCCCATCACATCTTTTTGAACAAACCCCTGACCTTTTCTTGTAAAAGTCATTAAACGCTGGGATGAGCGTTCTCCTAGGGGAATAACCAATCTCCCCCCCTCCTCCAATTGGTCCAGTAGCGGCTGTGGAGTCTCCGGAGCCCCTGCACTCACAATGATCCCCGCATAAGGTCCATACTCTTCCCAGCCTTGTGAGCCATCGCCCACTTTAAAATAGATATTCTGCAATCCTAAATTCTTTAAAATAGTCTTAACCGATTCCTGAAGAGATGGAATCCGTTCAATGGTATAAACCTCACATCCCAAAGTCGCTAAAAGAGCCGTTTGATACCCGGATCCGGTTCCAACCTCTAAAACCCTTTCGTGACCCCTGAGTTTCAAAAGTTCAAGCATGACAGCTACGATGTAGGGCTGCGAAATGGTTTGTCCCTCCCCAATCGGAATGGGCCAATCCTCATAAGCTTGCGAACGATAAGACTCATTCACAAAAAGATGTCGAGGAATAGAACGAAAAACATCTAAAACTCTTATCTCCTTAATACCTCTTGCTATTAATTGGTCATCAACCATTCTTTCCCGCTGTTTGATATATTTGTCTTCCATAAAATATTTTTTCTAATAATTATTTTGTCTTAAAAATTTTTTCTCGATAAAAAAACGAACCAGCAAACCTAGAAATCTGAAGGTATCGGGAAGCGGTCTAATCTTGCTCTTTTCATTTCCATAAATCGAAACGATAGATACAGATCTAATTTCTTTTGTAATAGATGAAGCCTCTAGAAACATCTCTGATTCAATATCAAATTTTGAAGCCTTTAAATGCATTCTCTCTACCAAAACTCGTTTCAAATATCGAAAACCACATTGACTGTCAGGAACCCAAACACCCGCTATCCAAGACAAAATTTTTGACATGAAAAGATTGGTTGCAACTCGAATCCATGGCATTTTTTGAGTTTGATACATTCGATTCCCAATCACCATCATGATAGAAGGGTTACGAGCCGCTTCCAAAAATTTTGGAATCTCGTCTGCACAATGTTGACCATCCCCGTCCATCAAAATCACTCCCTCCCATGACCCTTTCAAAAAATATTGAAGGCCTGTTAAAAGAGCAGCCCCTTTTCCACAATTTTTTGAGTGTCGAAGAAGAATTGCACCCGCTGAAGTCGCGATCCCTCCGGTTCGATCAGACGAACCGTCATCAACAACCACCACATCTCCATAGAACCGTGCTTGTCGGACCACCTCACCGATCTCTACCTCTTCATGATAAGCCGGAATCAAGATGCAAATAGGTTTCACTGGATATCCCTATTTTATTTCCACACTCTCTCAAAACAAAGCCACTGCGTAGGATCTAAGCAAATCATTTTTTCTAACGCCCTTGTGACCCGAGCACCCAACTCCTCTTCAGAAAGCCCCTTAGGATCAATCGCTTCATCAAAAAAAAGATCTCCCCCTCTTTCATTCCAAAGATATCCCCCAGGAACAATCAAAGCCCCTGTACGCTTCGCAAGAACAATAGGTCCCTTGGGAATCTTTGTTTTTTTCCCAAAAAAGATTGTATCCACTCCTGTTTTTGTAAAATCAATATCACCCGCGATGGCCAATAATCGGCCTTTTCTAAGGGCTTGAAGACATTGGGTTGTCGCATCTTTCTTCCAAGAAATAACAGAAAGTCCTTCCCTTTTTCTATGACGGCTAAAAAGGGTCTCTAACTGGGGATTTAAATGTTCAGAAAACACAGCACTCACTTCCAAACCCATTTTAAGCGTTTTATGAACCGCCATCTCCCAATTTCCAAGATGGCTTGAAAGAATAATCACACCCCGTCTTTCGTTATAAGCCCTTTTCAAATGATCCAACCCTTGAACCTGAATCTGTTTGATCCAATATTCTTTAAAACGAAATGGACTTAGAAAAAAAACGAGATAACGCCCAAAGGCTTCAAAAACTTTATTCACATTTTTCTGAAGAGAAGGAGAAAGACCGATGGTATGAAGATTTTCTTCAACAACCTTTCTACTTTGAAAGGTAAAGGATGATCCAAGTTTAAAAAGAAAAGGAATAAATCGCAAGCTCCAAGAAAAAGGAAAGAGCTTCAAAATAATTTCGAGAAATTTATAAAACAGAAACGGACGCACTTGAAATCTCAAAAAGAGCTTTTGCAATATCCATCGCTGCCTGAGGCTTTCTTAAACACTCAATTTTTTGCTTCATACCTTCAAGACGTGTGGGGTTATTTAAAAGATCATCCACCACTTTAGGAATTTCATCGATTTGATCAATCTTTAATGCCGCTTTATTCTCCACTAAAAATTCACAGTTTTTGGATTCCTGACCTGGCAAAGGTTTAAAAATCAGCATGGGAAGCTGTTTCACCAATGCCTCAGAACTGGTCAATCCCCCTGGCTTACTGATGATGAGATCTGCCATTTCCATGAGAATGTCAACTTCATTTACATAACCATAAATAGTCAAAGGAGTCCGACATTTCTTTTTCACAGCCTCAAGCTTATTTTTTAGAGAACGGTTGCGACCCGTGACCGCGATCACATGAATCGGCGATTGAACCTCTTGAAGTGCCATGACAATTTCCCTAATCGGAATCAGTCCCTGTCCTCCCCCCATAATCAAAATAACAGTCTCACTTTCAGAAATTCCATGCCATGATTTCAAAAGTCTACGATCCATCTTACGACTAAAAATGGGGTCCACGGGAATTCCTAAAACCTGAATCTTCCGAGGTGAAACTCCTCTTTCCACCATTTGTTTTTTGGTCATCTCGGTCGGAACTGCAAATAAATCTATTCCCTCTAAAACCCAGTAAGCATGAGCCACATAATCTGTCAGAATTCCAACAATCGGACAACCCATATTCTGAGCTGATTTATAGGAGGCGAGAACACCGCAAGGATAGGCTTGAGTACAGACAACGACATCGGGTTGAAATTCATTCACAAGTTGGAGAAGTCTCGCTGAATTGATTCGATGTGCCAGATCTCTGAATTTAGAAATTTTTTCTCTCACGAGAGAATTATCGTAAAGATACTCCCACAGTTCAGGAGTATTTTTAACAACTCCCATATAAGTTTTAATCACCAACTTTTCAAGAAAAGGACTAATATAATTTAAAGCATTCACATTCAAAATCTCGAGTCGATCGTCTAATCTAAGAAGGGCATTTTCAATCGACTTTGCAGCCATGTGATGCCCTGAATTAACCGAGATATAAAAGAGCAGAACCCTTTTCAACCTATATCCTCCATCTCCTCGACTTCATCATCATCGTCTTCCTCAGAAACTCCCTCTTCCTCATCAATCGTAGCAAGCACATCCTCGAGTCTGACCTCTTCTCCTTCGCTACAATAAATCTCATTCACAATCCCCGTGGTAGGAGAAGTAAAGTTAAAGGGTTTTCCTTCAATACTTAACTTGACGAATTTTTTCCCTTCTTTAATGCGATCCCCTTCTTCGACATACCAAAAAACCACCGTAGCGCTTTCATGATCCCCCGACAACTTATCTAATACAACCTCCCTCATTTTAGGCACTGCCTCCTTTTTTAATTACACCACTTTGTTAAAAAGTGTGTATCCGTAAAAAATCTTTTTACGTAAGTTGTTGATCGACGTAACTTACGTTAATGCAATGCATTGCATCATTTTTTATCTTGACACCCATTCCTAACTCCCGCTAGAGTAATACCG